>DXOJ01000135.1 GCA_019412865.1 Bacteroides sp.
AGACTTTTGCTCTGAGGCCGGATTGGGATATGCCCCGAAAGACAGCAATGCCTTCCGCGATTTCTGTCAGCAGAAAGGATTGAAAGAGGAACTGCTCTTTGAACTGGGTATGCTCAAACGGAAGGAGGATGGCACCAGTTACCCCATGTTCCGTGAACGGATTATGATTCCGATACGGAACCGGTGGGGACGCATCATTGCCTATACGGCCCGTTACATCGGCGCCAATCCGAAGGCCCCCAAGTACATCAATTCCGCCACCAGTGTGCTTTACACCAAGGGAGAAACCCTGTTTGGCATCGACCGCGCCTTTCGATTGAGGGATGCCGAGAACTTCATCATCGTGGAAGGCGCCCCTGATGTACTGCGTTTGCAATCCATCGGTCTGGAGAACACGGTGGCCTCTTTGGGTACCAGCTGGAACGAGAACCAGCTGAACCTGCTCAAGCGCTACAAGTCCTCCCTCTGTTTCATTCCTGACTCTGATGTGGCTCCGGAAGGTCAATACGGCCCTGGCTTCAAGGCTGTGATGGAATGCGGCACACTGGCCGTCCGAAAAGGATTCCATGCCACGGTCAAGGAATTGCCTTTCGGCACCCGGGAACTGACGGAAGAAGAACTGCAGGAAAAGTACGATGGGACTATTCCAAAAGATGCTCAACGGGAGGTGCTTGTCAAGAATGATGCGGACAGCTACATCCTGAGCGAAGAAATCTACCGCAACCTGAGGGAAAAGCATTTCATCGTCTGGCTCGCAGAGAAGCAGTTTGCCACGGCCAGTTCGCTGCTCAGGGAAATCAACTGCGTCAATCAGATTGCGGATTTGTTGCGTTATGTAAAGGACCAGTTCGTGTATGAGCAGTGCATCGAGCAGCTGAGTAAGATCTACGGCAAAGCCCGCCTGTGGAAGGATGCCGTGACACAAGCCCGCAACCAGGCCAAGAGGGCCAAGCAGCCGACCATGATGGACAAGCAGCAGGAAGAGGCCGATGCACTCCGGCAGCTCAATCTGTTTGTCCGTAACAACTGCTACTATTGCCTGGGCAAGGATGATGAAGACCCCATCCGCCTTTCCAACTTTCGGATGGAACCCCTGTTCCATATCCATGACGAGTGCAACGGAGTCCGCCTGTTCCGACTGTTCAACTCCTTCCGGGACAGCTGCATCATCGAGTTGAAGGAGTCCGAGATGTGCTCCATCTCCAACTTCCAGCAGAAGATAGGTTCGGTCGGCAATTATGTATGGCTGGGCAAGATAGACAAACTCAACAACGTCAAGGAGTTCCTGTATGCCCGCACCCAGACGGCCGAGCGAATCCGCAAGCTCGGATGGAACGAAAGCAAGGAGTTCTTTGCGTTCGGCAACGGCATCTTTCAGCATGGCGTCTTTCATGAAGCCGATGAAATGGGCATCATACAGGACGACAGTCACCATGCCTATTACATTCCCGCCACCTCGAAAATCTACCGGGACAATGCGGAAATCTACCAGTTTGAGCGACTGATGGTGCACCGAAAGAGCAACGGCGTGCTTCTCCGCTCTTTCGTGGAAAAGCTGACGGAAGTCTTTGGCAACAATGCCCGCATCGCTTTCGGGTACCTGATTGCCACCCTCTTCCGGGACGTGGTCTATAAGCGGACCCGACATTTCCCCATCCTGAACCTGTTCGGTGAGAAAGGTACCGGTAAGACCACGCTGGCCACCAGCCTGCAAGCTTTTTTCCTGCATGACGTGGAACCGCCCAACATGGGTGTGGCCTCCGTTCCGGCCATGAACGACCGGGTATCGCAGGCGGTCAACACCCTGGTTGTTTTTGACGAATACAAGAACGACCTCGATGTGCGCAAGATAGCTTTCCTCAAAGGACTTTGGGGCGGTGGCGGCCAGACCAAGAAGAACACCAACACGGACGGCATGGCCTCTCAGACCATCGTCAGCACGGGAGTCGTCATCTGCGGGCAGGAAAAGCCGACGCAGGATATGGCGCTCTATACCCGTGTTCTATTCCTGGCCTACACCAAGACCTCGTTCAGCGTCCTGGAGAAAAAACATTACGAGGAACTGCAGTCCATCTGCAACCTGGGCCTGACCCACTTGACCCTCGACATCATGAAACATCGGGAGCTGTTTGAGAAGAACTTTCCCGACATGTATTCCCTCACCAAGCGGGAACTGGCCATCAAGATGGAACAGGAAGGCATCCATGACCGTATCTTCGGCAACTGGATCATTCCGTTGGCCACACTGCGCACGCTGGAATCCGCCTTGCATCTTCCCTTTAGTTACGCCCAGATGCTGGAGACCACTGTCAATGGCATGCGCAACCAGAACGAACTGGCCCAGGAAAGCTCTGAAGTAGCCGACTTCTGGAACATGCTCCAGGGCTGGCAGTCCATCGGAAAGTGTACAGAAAAGGTACACTTCAACATCCGCTATCTCAAGAAGTTCCGTCCGATGAATGTCAAGGAAGATATGGAGTTCATGGAAGCCCGTCCGATACTCTACCTGAACATGGCAGCCATCTCTTCGCTGTTCAGCAGCCGGAACTCCACCCAGAACATCACGGCCAACCGCTCGTCCTGGTCCACCATTCTGTCGTACCTCAAATCCCATCCGGCCTTTCTAGGCACCAAGCAGGACCGCTTCTACATCCTGCTGCCCAGCGGCAACCCGGATTGCGTGACGGTTGTGAAAGACGGAAAGGTCATCCAGAGTCCGAAGGTGAACCGTCCCAAAGCGCTTTGCTTCGACTACCTGCAGCTTAAGGAGATGTTCGGACTGGATCTGGAAACAGAAGTGATCACGGAAAACAGTGAAGATGATTCCGATATATAAGATAACTGATAGGATTAACTGCCCATGATATAAAGGCCTTTTTATTTCGAACATTCAGGAAATAGAATTATCTTTGTATCATGGGTCTCAATGATAGGACCATGCCACATATATCTGTAAACAAGTTACCGAACCTCATGAGAGAAGACCAATTTATCAAGCTCTCCCAAGCCGGAGAGAATGCTCAAATAGAATACAAGACATGCTATGAACAGATTTCTGATTCATTGTATGAAACCGTCTGCTCCTTTCTGAACCATAGTGGTGGCCACATTCTGGTGGGAGTCAAGGATAATGGTGAGATTGTCGGAGTAAATCCAGACAAGGCAACCACATTGCAGGGGAATATCATCACCGCCATCAAGAATCCGGATTTATTCTTGCCCTGCCCCTACTTCACACCCCAAATACTGACCATTGAGGGGAAGGTGGTCCTGCATCTGGACATTCCTTGCGGACAATACGTCTACCGCTACAAGGGGAAATACTGGGACCGCAATGGAGATGCAGACATTGATGTAACCGACCAGCCGGAATTGCTTCTTTCGCTCTTTGAACGAAAGAATCCGCATCTTTTTGAAGAAAGGATTGTAGAAGAATTGACACTGGAAGATCTGGACAGTGATACTTTCCAGTATTGCCGTAATATCCTGGCAGTCATCAAACCGAACCATCCCTGGCTGCAGCTGACAGATGAAGATATACTGCTTCATACCCGTCTGGCCAAGAAAGAAAGGGAAACCGGAAAACTGAAGTTGAAATATGCCGCACTCATTCTGTTCGGCAAGGAAGAAGCCATTGAAGAATACATGCCCCGTTACCGCTTCGAGGCGCTGTTCCACATGTGTACCTACGAGGAATACAACGACATCAAGCGCTTTCCCAACCGGTACGACGACCGCATCACCATGCGCTGTAACCTGATCAAGGTCTATGACCGACTGACGCAGTTTACGGAACGCTACCTGCCGAACAAGTTCTACTTGCCTGAAGGTACCACCCAACGGGAAGACCTGCGTTGGGATCTCTTCCGTGAAATTGTGGCCAACCTTTGCGTACACAGTGATTTCAGTACAGGTTATGCCTGCTTCTATCATGTGTTCAAAGACCGGGTAGTCACGAAGAACCCCACTCGTCTGCTTCCGGAGATTCCCGAAGGCGAGCTCACACTGCAGGAATTGAGCAACTACACCAAGAATCCGCTGCTGGTGCGCGTGTTTCATGAGTTGTCCTGGGTGGAAGATATGGGCTCCGGCACCCGTAATATCCTGCGCTATGCCCCCTTGTATTATCCCGACTACAAAGTGGAAATCGTCAACGGCTCACAGTTCATCTTCTCCATTACCTATATGGAAATGTCCCAAGAAACCGTGGGAAATGTCCCAAGAAATGAGAAAATGTCCCAAGAAACTACGGAAAATGTCCCAAGAAACGGACAAATGTCCCAAGAAACCATTTCCACTAACGATGAAGACGATTTGAATATTTCTCTTGAAAAGCCGACAGACAAGAAAGAAAATTCCAAAAAGAATAAGCGCCATCAAGCGATAGTTTCATTGATCAGGAAGAATTCGAGGATTACAATGGAGGAAATGGCAGACAAGTTAGGTGTCAATGCCCGTACCATTCATCGCGACATCGAAGAATTGAAACATGTTGTAGAGCATATTGGTCCGACCAAAGCCGGCTACTGGAAGCTGTTGAAATAAAGTAGTGCAAATGCCCATGTAAGAAAAAACCATAAAAGCGAGCCGTTTTCTGACTCGCTTTTATGGTTATCCTTTGCAAACAGCCATCAATCCTCCAGTTTCCCAAATACGGATATATAACCTCATTATATATTAAGAGGTATTCTGGCTTCAAGCACAGATTTTTTATAGGATAACTCAATGGGTTGAAAAGAGTATAAATCTGATTTGCATATAGGTACACTGCCTGTTATTGAAGAAAGTAATATTTTTCTATCTTCAAAGTCTTCATCTGAAAGGCGAGGATCAAGTGCTATTTCTTCAATAAAATTAAATGGGTCTACTTGCATATCAATATAGTCATTATGTACATTGGAAGGTTTTGGACTTTTACCAAGATTTCCGTTATGAATTAGGAATCTTATCTCGTTTTCGTGTTCAAACTCATGACGTTTGATAAACAATGATTCCGAAAAACAATCAAATATCCAAGGATTCTCTTCTGTTTGTGTGCTCAAAAGCCATTCTGTAATCTTTTCTTGGGTAAGATATTTGACTTTTCCAAATATAGGTGCAATCCACATCATTCCTCTTGTTTGATTTAAAACCTCTATCATTTTTATTACGCTTGTCTTAATGCGCACACTTTCTTTGTCGGGTGAATATATTCTCCACATAGCATCAGAGTCCTTGTTTAGACTCCAACACTGCCCATAGTAATTCTTTTGCAGACTTGATTGCGTATCATAAAGTGGACAATCTTCAATCGTAATCTTATGTTTGAGCATGAACAACTCATAAGGGTCTTCCCAAGACTTCACTATGTTATTGAAACGTAGTGTGTTATTCCGGAATATCTTTATTAGATATTTGACTGGCAATATTTGATATATCGGAACACAGCAGAATGCATTCTGCTCTTGCATTGAAATATTCCGTATATGCCCAAGTTCTCGAAAATTGTATAATACCATTTTAAAAGAATTTGTTTTAACTATCATTTATTCACTGTTAAAGCTATATTATTGCAAACCAACCGCAATACACATGTTTTATTGATAATTCCAAGGATTGCCAGTTTGCCGTATCATGATAAACTATATATCTAATAATGTTATACGCTTTTCAAAATCTATGAAAAGCGTATAACATCGTTCATCTAATACACATTGACGACAGGCATCCGCTTCTCCCTTGCCTTGCGACAAGTATAGGCTGTGCCGCCCTTCGGCTTGCCGTCAAAGTAGGCAATCACACTGCCGGAATGCGATAGCATATAGTCGTTCCGTTTGAAATAGCACCCATTGAAGTAATCTTCACTCAGATGCACCACATCGTCCGCCTTGGAAAGGATATAGGCATAGCGCTGCTGTTCCACCATAGACCAGGAAGCGCTCTGTCCCTTGAAGGGCACGACCGCTATCAGTTTCAGCATGGGGATGCTCAACTTGAGGGAAAGGACTTCTTCCGCAGCCATCATGTCGAAGCCGAGTGCCATGCCGCAGTAGAACTTGTTCGCTCCTTGATGGATGGCTTGCAGAACGGCATCTTTCAGCCGTTCTCGTACTTGTTCTTGGTGATTGTGGGATATTTCTCTATGTCCGGTAAAGGCAACTGCCTTTGTGGTTGCCTTCACCTTCGTTGTTCTCTTTTCTATCATTGTCTGTTCGTTGTTACTTTATAATGGGTTTTAGCCAAGAAGATGCCACTGAGGACGTGTGCACCCAAGTTCTCCAATTGGTCGGAATAGGTTGCCCAAGTGATGCCGCGGGTGATTACATCGTCAAAGGTAACAATATTCTTGCCTTTGAACCAAATTTCATCAAACTCGATGATGCTCACCTTGCGGATTTCCTTCTCCAACTTGCGGTTCTCGTGGATGGCAAGGCGCCCACCGATTACCTTTACATGCTCAAAGCCGTTGATGGCTCCGGTCAGTTCGCAGACTCTCTCGCAAAATGCCTTGTAGCGGAGTTCGTTCTTCTCGGAGGTGGATGCCGGAACCGGAACGAAGGTGATGTCCTTGCAGCCATCGCCATACTGCTCCTTTAGGCTTGCTGCGGTCATTTGTGCCACTGCCTCAAAGCTTCGTCCGTCCTTGAAATCATATACCATCTGTCTATCAGCCACTTCCTTTTTGCCGACGTTGCGGATGCGTTTCGGGAAATACTTGCAGAACCATGTCTGAGGTTTTTCCAACTGCTTCTTGAGGTGATTGTCCATGTGTGCCATACGCTCTGATTTTTTTCCCTCTTGTTTTGCTGTTTTGCAGCTTGTCCGAAGGGATGTTTTTTGCTTTTCTCAGAGTGCTGGCAGCCACCAATTAGGCAAATTCAGGGCAGAAAATACGCTCAACTTGTTTGAGG
>DXOJ01000136.1 GCA_019412865.1 Bacteroides sp.
ACCTGACGACCGAGCATGACAACCTTGACGCTGTTCCATCCGGCTATTTTTCCGAACTTGTTGATTAATGTTCCTAACAATGCCATATTTTCAGATTTTATTTGTGAAACCCAAGTCAATCTCAAACTCATGTACAATACCGTCTACAACCAGTTTTACCTTGATATTGAAAGGCTTGTCGCTGACAGCCATCTGTTTGGGATTGATATAAATGTCGAAGTCTGCAATATCCTCCGAAGTTACCATAGTTTCCAGTGCGGATTTGACAAGCGCGTCCCAACTGCTGATCGTGGTATTACTGATATATCCGGTTGACGGGTCAGCTTTCACCTTACTTCTCACACGCGGTAACAAGGTATTGCGGATAATACGTGCCGCCTTGTTCCAAACAGCGTTATATTCAATATATGCATAGTCGCTGTCCGCTTCCGTACACGTACATGAATTGCTGAAAAAGAATCCGGCATACCCTTGAAAGCTGCCGACGAAGATATACCCTTGGTCAGTCAGTTTTTTCTGGTCGGATACGCTCAACTGTGAGAAGGGTTTGCCATTGCTCAAGGCTGCATCCAGCCAAAGCCCGTTCAGTTTGTCAGTCAATGGATAGTCCTTTGTCCCCTTTGCCGTCCGTGGGTGGTTTTCAATATCAACACTGCCCATATTTTCATGTACATAGCGGACAGACAGCATTCCGAGTGCGCTTCCTACGGCAGCGTGTGTCCGGTATGCTTCATCCTTTGCCGCCCGTGCCGGGTCTTGTGCAATCACGACAGAGACGTTTTCAGCATCCAACTTCCGGAGGTCGACAGCATCGGCAATGGCATTGATATACTTTCCGACACCTTCCAATATTACCGCATCGATATACAGGTGGTCTTCCCTGAATTTATTGACCATCTTCTGTGCCTCTTGTACGGCTACGGTGATTGTTTCGTCCGCAGTCAGTGAGCAGATACCGATGGTGTTTACTCCGTTGATGGTACGTACCGCATTGACGAAATCTTCCTTCGTCAGCAGGCTTGACACCTTTTCAGACTTCGGAACCAGCATAAGATACAGTGAACGTTCCGGAGACAGGCGGAAGACTTCGCTGGTATGGTAATGTACCAGTTCCTTGTTCTCAAGGTCGATAGTATCGTCCCATCCCAACGCTTCCAAATCGGTGATATCGTTCAGGGCTTCCGGCTTGTAATATTCAAGTTTTCCGATTTCCGAGCCACCGACTACGAGCAGAATGACGCGGTCACTGGTATCGGTATCCCGTACCAGCCCGCCATTTGCTTTGTTGATGATTACTCCTGTAAAATTTCCCATAAAATAATTCGTTATACGGATTTACCTGATAAAATTGCACCAACACCAAAATCTTCGATACGGTCTACAATACCGTAAGTTTGGGTACGGTATTCGGATGTAGGACTCTTGCTGCGTGTATCGGTCGTTTCCGGACGATACAGGGATTTTACGGATTCGATGTGGTAATACGTATTCGGAGCATAGAAGAAAGTGCTTGCCTGAAAATCCGTTTCGGCAGACGGTTTTGTGCCTTCCGCCACCTTCTTTGCTGTTTCCGCATTATAGAACGGGCAGTCGTTATTCTCAAAAAACTTGATACCCATGAAACCTTTCGGTTTTCCGGTTGCCGGATCAAGATAGAAAGTACGGTCATAGAAGTACTTGGACGCATCCTTATCCAGTAACAAATCACCCATGTGCAGTGGGGAAAGCACCATGTACAGGGCATCGGTTACGGGAAGGTTCCACGTTTTTGCGAGCGTCGCAAAATCGACCAGATCCTTATAAGACAGTCTCAAACGACCGTTAATATCTTTCTCGCCTGTTGTCCGGATAACAGGCATTTCTTCGTTTGAATCATCCTCCGGAGCCAATTTGTGCAGCACATGGTTGCGGATACCGACCTGAAAGGCTTCATTGTGCTTCACGCGGATAGCAGCACGCTTGTCAAAAGCGAGATAACGGATTTCGTCATCCGTACAGGAACTGGGTTCCGTATCGTAGATTTCCCACGGTACGATATAATTCTTTCCGGTCATTTGCTTCGGCTCGAAATCTTCCGTATTATTTACGCGAAAACCGACATTGTTAATCAGTTTGTTTCTGCGTACACCATCCGCAGCCAAAGCTCCGGCAGGAACAGAGCCTAAAACTTGCATGAAGTCCGCTCTGTAATTGCGACGTTCGATCAACA
>DXOJ01000137.1:0-2355 GCA_019412865.1 Bacteroides sp.
TCATAACCAGTAAAGAAAGTGAAATGCTTAAGGTATACCATCACCTGCTTTTAGAACGACTGGACATGTTTTCGGAACAGACAGAGTTTTATCCCAATGGCAGTATTAAGCGTCTGGTTCTCGATGCAAAAAAAATTGGTGAGCATAAGGTGTTTATGTTGAATGATAAGAGATTCACCAATCCCTATGTAAGTCTGGAAGTAGTGGAAAGCCTGTTAAGAAGAGGCGTAGTCGGCATTATCTGGAAAGAAGTGGAGGTGGAAGGATGGCCGAATTAAATGATACGTATGTAGTACATGGAGCTCCGGCGACTTGTACCATGGGGATGCGTTTTAGCTTTATTGCATTGAACCTTACTTACGGTGTTTTCTTAAGGTCACAGCCTCAGATGACTGTAAAGGATTGTATCGGGAATGTTAATGTTCTTAATTTTGGTGGCTGCTATAGCATGGAAAATCCGGATACCCAGAGAGAGGCACAGAAGGTACGGGAAGCAGTTGAGAAGGAGTGTCCGGATACTTTTTTGGATTCCGTAATGGGTTTGTTTTGCAGTAAGAAGAAAAAAAAGCAACAGGAAGCCTCTGAGGAAGTACCACAGGTCGTGGGGATATGCAGACCTTTCATTATTGGCGGGCAGGAATGGGATAATGGAAAAGACGGCGTAAAAACGGGTGGCAAGACCCCGCTCCTTGGTGGTGCAAAGCTACACTGCAAGTATGGCGGTGAAATTGAGATTGTCCATTCAGGACAGCAGGAGGCCGGCGGAGAAGGATAGGAGGATTACATGAAGCTGGAATTTAAAGAGTTAGAGATTGAATTAGGATTAGACGGACTTATTCAGGTCGAAGCCTTCCAGCTGGTGCAGGGGCTTAATGACCATGCATTCCTTTCCATAAAATTCCTTGTGAAGGAAGAGACATCTGAGGAATTTGTCAATCTGGCCTCTGTATTTCCTGTTATCATCAGAGAAAACGTTTATACTAAAGGACAGATTATATTCCAGGGTAAAGCGGAAAATGTCTATACAAGAGTAGAAAGGGGACTTCCCTATCTGTACTTTGACGCTTACTCTTACTCCAAGGAATGGGAGCGAATCGAAAAGAGCAGAAGCTTCCTGAACGGAAATATGTCCTATATGGATGTTGCTCGAAAGGTACTATCTGATTATGAGCAGGCGGATATAAAAGATGAGATTACCCAAAATGCCCTTATCCCAGAGTTGCTTCTGCAGTATGAGGAAAGCGATTGGGTATTCCTGCGGCGTCTGGCCAGCCATTTCGGTACTTATCTAATAGCTGACTGTAGGGACACCTGCGGAAAAGTATATTTTGGTATTCCGCATATGAATTACGGAACGGAGCTGACAAATCAGGATTATTCATTAGAGAAAGATTATCTCCATTATTCCAAGGTGCTTATGCCGGAAGGGATACTTCCGCAGGAGTCTTCGCAATGGAAAATTAAAACCCGTCAGTTTCTTTTTATGGGAGAAGAACTGACAATCAACCAGATTCCTGCAGTAGTCACAGAACTTGATGTTGTACTGGAAAAAGGTGAATTGGTATACCGTTATACACTTTCTCGGAGAGCTGGTATCCGCAGGGAAAAAGAAATAAATCCAAGAATTTATGGTATGAGTATTCCGGCTACGGTGAAAGAACGGTCAGGAAATCGGGTCCGTGTACAATTTGACATAGATAAAGAGTATGATCCGGCCGGGAAATTTTTTACATACGCAATTGAGAGTAGCAGTTTTTATTGCATGCCGGAAATTGGAAGTCGGGTGCATATCTATTTTCCGGAGCATGATGAGCAGAGTGCAATTGCCGTACATGCAATAGGGAGCGGAAGTGGTCCCGGGGGAGGACAAAATCCAGATAACAAGAGATTTTCGGATCCCAGTGGAAGTGCAATGGATATGACACCGGAGACTCTTTGTTATGTTCCTGATTCTGGCGGAAGCACTATGCTGTATATGACGAATGCAGGGCAGGTCTCCCTTCGAGGATTCGATATCAATATTAAAACCCAGAAGGGGTTGATGGCAGGTGGTGAAACTCCTCCAAAAAACACCTTTATTTCTGGCGCTCAAAAGGTAGTACTTCAGATTGGGGATGGCGGGGACGATGTAATTACAATGGAGGCCGGAACCGACATTTCTTCTGCAATGATTGAACATACAGCGGATTCGAGACCTGCCGCCCAGCCATCCGGTGATGAATTGCTGAAACAGGTACAGGAGATTGCGGGCAATGATGAAGAAAACCGAAATGCCATTAATGGGGCGGTAACCCAAATGCTGGTTGACAATAAGAGGGCAAGTAAGCAAAAGTTCTTGAATGGTGTGGTCAGTAT
>DXOJ01000137.1:2365-3180 GCA_019412865.1 Bacteroides sp.
TGGCGGTGTTGCGCTAACCATTGCAACGGGAGGTACTGCACTCGCTGTGGTTGGTCCGGTATTACTTGCGGCTGCGCCGAAAGCAGCGTTCGCAGTGGCTGATATAGCGGAAGGACTGGATGGCTATAGCAAGGTTAATGCGTTGGATGCTTCAAAGCCGTCCAACTTTATCCGTGATAATTTAATGGGAGGGAACCAGGCACTCTATGACAAGTTCTCCATGGCAGCAGACATCCTGTTTGATGTGGTATCAGGAAAAGCCATTAAAAATGGTGCAAAGGGACTTCCAAAGGTATTGTGTTCTGGATCGGCAACATCGAATATGGCTGCCCAGATCGGTGGTACTGTTGTCTTTGGCGCTGTCAACGAATACATGGTGAATGGTTCCGTGAACTGGAAGAACCTGCTGGTTTATACTGGCTCGGGAATCATAAAAGGAGCAGCCGGTAATTACCTCACAGATAAAGTCCAGGCAGTTGTAGGATCTGACAGCAAGATTGTAAATAAGGCGATTGGATTAACTGTGAATACGACTGTCGGCACCGCAATTGATATTAAAACCAATCGTATATTGGGTGTTGAATATGACCCAATGCAGGTTTTCACGCAAAACCTGATAACGAGTGGAGTCGGCCAGCTTTTTGGAGAGCCGATTGATGCAGTATCCGGGGCATTTTTAATTACGGCTACGGATTTCATTCTTTCGGATATCCGAGAACCCCTCCGGATTACGAGGAAATACAGCTCGATTAACAAATATTCTGGCCTTTATGGCCGTGGATGGAAGTTCCTATACGAGGGACGGTTGGGCAAAT
>DXOJ01000137.1:3190-4579 GCA_019412865.1 Bacteroides sp.
CCATGTTGACCTCGATACAGGCTATCATGTCATCTTCGAATGGGAGAACGGAAAGGCAAAAAATATTACGCCTGGCTGTGGCTGGTATGAACTTGAGGAAGATGGCGATGAATGGCTGCTCAGGGACCGCAAAAAGAAGCGGGTATACCATTATGGACAGACTGGGCTCCTGCTATCAATTACGGATCAGAATAGCCAGACAATCCGTTTTGAATATTACAATGATGAGCTGGACAGGATTATAACAGCCCTTGGCTATGAATTAAAGCTCACGATGCGGAAAGGACGTCTGGTTCAGGTAACAGATGGTCTGGGCCGGACGATGCAGTATCGGTATGAGAACGGTCTTCTATCTGACGTCATACATATGGATCAGGGTATTACCCATTATGAATACGATGAGCAGGGATACCTCACAAAAGCAGTGGATCAGGCAAAAGTAACCTATCTGGAAAATCAGTATGATAATCGTGGGCGTGTGGTTCTTCAAACCCTGGCAAATGGAGATACTTATAAGGCAGAGTATCTGGATGAGGAACGTCAGGTACGGGTGCATAGCAGTATTGGCAAAAAAACGGTACTTTATTGTTATGGGAAAGAGTGCCAGATCCTTTCCATGCGTTTTACAGACGGTACGGAAACCGCTTATGAATATGACGAGGCAGGATACCGGATACAGGAATTGAACCGTCTGGGCCAGATAACCAGCTGGAGATACGATGAGATTGGGCGCTTGATTTCAGAACAGTCTACCAGTGGCCTTACGGCTACATATGTCTATGATGAGGAGGATGATTTAAAAGAAAAAACAGATAATGCCAACCGGCAGACACAGTATTTTTATGACGGCAAGCACAACCTGATTGAGGTAAAAGAACGGGTTACGGGTAACGGAGCCGCTATCAGCCGGTTATACCAGTATGACAGGAAAGGACGTCTGGTTCAGGAAACGGATGCCCGTGGGGCAGTCACAACGTATATTTATGGAGAAACCTGCGGGAAACCAGCCGTGGTATCATATGCGGACGGGGAAGAAGTCCGATATGAATACGATGCTTTGGGACGCCAAATGGCGCTGGAAGATGACTGTGGCCGTGTAGAATATGCATATAATGCAAAGAACTACCGGACCATGGTGCGTGATGGGGAGGGGAATGAATCCCACTATATGTATGACGGTATGGGGCGTCTCCTCGCTATGTATATGCCTAAGGCGTGGAAGACGCGTAAAGACGAATATGTCTACAAATATGATTTCCTGGACCGCCTTATAGATACGATTCGCCCAGATGGAAGCCACCAGCGGCAGATCCGAGATGGGGAAGGCAATATTTTAAAGAACGTCCACCCGAATGCATATGATGCGCTTACAGATGATGGTGAGGGAAT
>DXOJ01000137.1:4589-5873 GCA_019412865.1 Bacteroides sp.
CCATTATCCGGATGGAGGCTGCGAACGGATTTTCTATGATGCAGAAGGGAAACGGATTAAGCATGTACTTCCGGAATATTATGATTCCATTCTTGATGATGGTATTGGCACTTCTTATGAATATGATTCAGCCGGCCGCCTTGCAAAAATTATCTTACCGGATGGGACTGTAGAGGCAGAGTATGGCTATGATTTGATTGGGAACATCCTTACAAAGACGGACGCCCTCGGGCATACCAGTTATTATGCCTATGACCTGTGTGGTAATCTGACACGGAGCCTGATTCCAACCAAAGAAGAACAGGATGAGGATCTTTACCAGAAGGTTACTTTCTCTTATGACGGAAACGGGAACAAGGTAAAAGAGCACAGGTTCAGCGGATACTGGGATAAAGATGGAAATCTGCTGCGTGAGGATGGAACCGGGTTATGTCTGACCTATAGGTATGATTGCCGGAACCGGTTAGTGCAGGTGGAGGATGGGCTTGGAGCTGTTATTAAGTACCGGTATGATGTACGTGGAAACCGGATTTATGAAGAAAAGGCCATAAATCCAGAAGTACGTCAGATTATCCACTTTGTGCATGATAAGGCGGGCCGTTTGATAGAGCGGCGTGAGGAACTGGACAGCGGTCTGGAACCTGTGTCAGGTGAATATAAAACAGCTGTGACAACTCATGGCTATGATGAAAACGGAAACCGAATTTTTACCCAGACACCGGAAGGTTACCGAATTACCCGGGAATATGACACTCTGGACCGTCTGACATCAGAACGGGTCGAAGACCACTTGAATGGGATTGACCGTACCGTTAGGGTGAACTATGACAAGGCCGGCAACATCACAAAGCTCGTCCGTCAAGGCAAAGACGGGATGCCATGGGAGATCAGCTATAGTTATGATTTAAAAGACCGTATTACACATGCCAATGATTATTTCGGTCCGGTCTTCCAATATGAATATGATAAGAATGACCGCCTGTTGAAGGAGGCTTTAGCTGGAGCCGAATTGGATTGGTCATATGCTTATGCTTACGATTACCGTGGAAACCTGGTAACGGAGACAGACAGTGAGGGAACCCTGCAGGAAAAGCACCTCTATCGGACAGATGGGAAGCTGATGCACAGCCAGTTTGCAGACGGAAATGAACTGGAATATTCCTATGGAATCAATGGGATGCAGCAGGAAATCCGCACCGCCAGGAGCCAACAGGCAGACCGGGCGGCTCAGGTGTACACGTATGATGCCAGAGGCAGGATTACCGGAATCCAGGACGGAAACCA
>DXOJ01000138.1 GCA_019412865.1 Bacteroides sp.
GAGCACACATCGTACAGTCTCTGCCTTGTTTTGGGGAATTTGCAAAGCATGATTCCGGCAATAATGAATAAGCGCGTTCTCCATATTTTCCGGATTCATGAATATGGTGTCGTCTACAGGGATGATTGTATCAATCTCGGCTTCGGCTGCTTGCGGGATGATTATATCATAATCTTGTTTCTCGCCACACGCTTTCCACTCGCTCATCAAGCGTTGCAGAATCCATAATCCTGTTATATTCTGGAGGAAACGGATTTTGCCGTCTACACCTCCTTCATTGGTGAATTGAGCTTTTCTTGCTTCTTCCGTCAATATGGGTTCGTCCACTTCAACTCCCAGTAGCGACCAAGTGCCGGAACTAAGGAAAGCGATAGGACTTTCTGCAGCAGGAACAGCAGCTACGGCACTGGCTGTATCATGTGAACCTACGGCAATAACGTCTACGGCACCCAGTCCGGTTTCGCGTGCAATATCCTCTTTCAGAGTGCCTCTGATTGTTCCGGGAAGAATGATTTTCCCGAACAGATGTTCGGGAAGACCTAAGCTATGTATGGTATCGAATGACCAGTTGCGTGATTTGGCGTTGAGTAATTCAGAGGTGGAGGCGATGCAATATTCATTATTGGCTACCCCTGTCAGGAAATAACTGAAGAGATCGGGCATGAATAAAAGTTGCCGGGCAACTTCCAACTGTGCATCTTGATTTTGCTTCATGCTGTAAAGTTGAAACAGCGTATTGATAGGCATCACCTGAATACCGGTTTCGGCATAATGTCGACGTTCATCCATACACTTGAATACTTCTGCCGGCATTCCCTCCGTTCTTGCATCCCGGTAACAGACAGGATTTCCTAACAGGTTCCCATGTTTGTCAATCAGTCCGAAATCCACTCCCCAAGTGTCAATACCAATACCTTTTACGGCATATCCTTTTTGTGCAGCCAGTTTTAGTCCGGTTTTCATATCTTCGAACAGAGCCGGGAAGTCCCAGTAAATATGATTGCCTAGTTTGACCTGCCGGTTGGAGAAGCGGTATATCTCTTCCAATTCCAGCCTGCCGTTGAGAAGAAAGCCGGCGATGATTCGCCCGCTGCCGCCTCCGAAGTCTGCTGCTAAATAAGTGTGTTTGATGGTATCTTTCATGGTAATATGCCTGGATATTAGTTGGTTTTCTTTCCTAATACGTAGATTTCCAGGTCTTCAATTTCTGCCGGTGTGAGCACTGAATAATCACCGCCGGATTGAACAATGATGCGGCAAGCCATTTCGAAAAAAGTAGCCCGTTCATATACTTGGTCGAAGTCTTTTCCGCACACCACTTGTCCGTGGTTGGTCAGTAAAACCGAGTTATGCTTTTGCATGGCTTCTACCACGGCTTTCGCCAGTTCCGGTGAGCCGGGACGATAATACGGAATCACAGGTATTTCCGAACCTACATGGCAAGGAATTTCTGCTGTTACGTTGAAATTTGCCGGCTTGTTCTTCATGCAGGAGACAGCAGTGGCATATTCCGATTGGAAATGGAGAACGACATTGACGTCCGGACGTTCACGGAGAATCCCCAAATGGAATGTACTTTCCATAGAGGGTTTTACACCATTGGCAGGAATGCCGCTGGCAATATGGCAGATTGAAACCTTTTCTTTGCCAAGTGTGGGAACCCAGGAACCCGTACCGGAAATCAATGCTTCTTCGCCGATTCTCCAGGAAAGGTTACCGCTGCTGCAAAGCATTAACTTTGCATCCCCGTAACGATGTGCTTGTGCAATGAACTGTTCAATATGTTCGTTAGTAATCATAGTGTTACTTATTTAAGTCGCTGTAGGGGGGCGGGGCTATCCCGACATTTGTTATGTGTCGGGTGGGGGACCCCGTCCCTACGAACGGCAAAGTTAAAATATTTATTTATACAGGAC
>DXOJ01000139.1 GCA_019412865.1 Bacteroides sp.
CGTATGCATATTGGAGATATGTAATAAAAATATACTGATTACTAGAACGCGTATTTTAACTATATTTATCAGATAACTATTCTTAAAGTGGAAAAACTTTTTATTCCATTTCTTGTTTCTTGCGTAACAGGCGGAAAAATAGTTCAGATAAGTAAGGTGAACTTCGTACTTTTACGTCTCAAACAAAAAAAGCAAGATATGATAACATCAGTGAAACTTATGCTGAACAAGAGCAGGATATTGAATAATGGCAGTTATCCTTTAGTATTTCAGGTGATCCACAATCGGAGAAAAAAATTACTGTATACAGGCTACCGGATGAAAGAAGAGGTGTTTGACGAGTCGGAAGGGAAGATTATGAATGGCGTAGGTTCTACTTTTACGGCTACGGAGGTCGTGAAAATGAACCGCGAGTTGCGGAAGATGCGGAATCAGATTGATATTCGGATCAGGCAGCTTGAGCGGACAAGAGAAGAATTTACAGTGGAGGATATTCTGACTCAAAATGCTTTTGGTACAGGAAAATCACAGTTTTATTTATTGCGATATATTAATGCGCAAATTGAGCGTAAGCAGGAACTGAAGAAAGTAGGAATGGCTGCGGCCTACAAGAGCACCCGTTCGTCGTTGGCAAAATTTATAGGTCGCCCTGATGTGCGGATGTCAGAGGTTGATTTGGCGTTCGTCAGGAGATACGAGGATTTTCTGTATAGTAATGGTGCTTCTGGCAATACGGTAAGTTATTATCTGCGCAATTTGCGCTCTTTGTATAACCAAGCGGTAACGGACGGTTATCATCCTCGTGGCGAATATCCGTTTGCGAAGGCACAGACCCGCCCGGCGAAGACTGTAAAACGTGCTTTGTCACGGACGGATATGCAGAATTTGGCGGACTTGAATTTGGAGAATGAACCAGAACTGGAATTTACCCGCGATCTGTATCTGTTCAGCTTTTATGCGCAGGGAATGGCTTTTGTCGATATTGTCCTTTTGAAGAAAACCGATATTTGTAATGGTGTGCTGACTTATTCCCGCCATAAGTCGAAACAGCTGATTCGTATAGTGGTGACTCCGCAGATGCAGGGCGTGATAGATAAATATAACACGGAGAATGAGTATCTCTTTCCGATCATTAGCGGTGAATATGCTTCGGGATACCAAAAATACCGTCTGGCGTTAGGGCGTATCAACCGCCATTTGAAGAAAATCGCTGTTGTAGCTGATATTAAAGTACCGTTAACGACATATACTGCTCGGCATACTTGGGCTACCCTCGCACGTGACTATGGAGCTCCGATTTCTGTGATTAGTGCCGGACTTGGACACACTTCGGAAGGAATGACACGCGTCTATTTAAAGGATTTTGATGTATCCATGCTCAATCAGGTGAATAGCATCGTTACAAACTTATCCAAATGAAATAATTATTTGTAATATAATCTGTTGAGAATTAGAAGATATAATATTTTTATTTATCTTTGCAATATTGTAATCTATTCCGTAATAGAGATCATATTAAAATATCTTTGTTTCTTAATATATTTCACGCTGCAAAGTAAATGAAATTTTTCAATATTGAATTTATCATAAAGTCCAATAATTTATTCATTTTGTACAGATAGGGATAATAATGGCTAACTCGTTTGATTGGTTGCCTGACATTGCTCTATCAGTTGTTTGGGGGTACATCCGAAATGTTGTTTGCAGTAACGGTTGAAGTTACCTTGCGAATCAAATCCCAATTCTTCAATGATATCTTTTATACATACTCCCGGTTCCGTCATTTTTTCCAATATTCTTTGGTTCTTTTGTTTCAGCATCCACTGTTTAGCTGTCATACCAAACACTTCATTGAATTTGGTAAAAAAACAGCTTCTTCCCATATTCGATAGTGAGATAAGCTGCTCTATATTATCTACTTTGGTATGATTGTGCATGACAAAATCTTTAAAATCCACTTCTTTTCCGATAATGGGGTGGAATAATACTGCAATCTCCTGTTTTTCATAAAACCCTCGTAAAAGAAAGAAAAACTCTCGTTGCATCAGCCCGTGTAAGTGTGCGCAACTCATTCCGTTTTTGATGCAGTGAGTTAATACTTCAAGAAATAGTGTTAATGGATAGCGTATTTTAATTGGTGAAAAGTCATATTCAATGTTGTTGCATACATTTGATAAAGACTGTAATATGAGCTTGTCACAGTTCTCTGCAGGTATATCGAAAAACATGGAGAGCAGGCTTGAATCGGTTCCCGCAAATCCTTTTAGTCGGGAAGAACGAGGGATGAGTATCATTTCTCCAGCATGAAACAACTTGTTATGAAACTGGTTGCAACTTATGGTGAAATCGCCTTTCAGGAAGAACAGGAGATAATTTTTTGTTGTATTATCTTCTTCAAATGCTGCATTCTTAGCGAATTCAAGATATTTAAATCCAGTTTCAATCGTTGTCATGTAGTTTTGACATGACCGATGTTCTTCAATATACAGAAGTTCGCTTTTTATATGTTTTGTTTCCATGGCAATAACTGTTTTGATTGTTTGGTCTGTTGCTTATCTGTTTGTTTCACAATTGTTTCAGTATCTATTTTTTTAATGAATTATATATCAA
>DXOJ01000014.1 GCA_019412865.1 Bacteroides sp.
CCGGAACTCGCTCTCTCCCTTCGGCATCCGCATGGTGGACAGGCTGACGGGAAAACCCGTATTCCTCGACATATCGGACTTGCCCATGAAGAAAGGGGTAGTGACTAACAGAAACAAATTCATACTCGGCCCCAGCGGCAGCGGAAAGAGTTTCTTTACCAACCATCTTGTGAGACAGTACTGGGAACAAGGAACCCATATCCTATTGGTGGATACCGGTAATTCGTACAAGGGACTCTGTGACCTAATACACCAGAAGACCGGAGGGGACGACGGGATTTATTTTACATACAAGGAAGATGATCCGATTTCTTTCAATCCGTTTTTCACGGAGGATTACCAGTATGACATCGAGAAACGGGACAGCATCAAGACCTTGATACTCACTCTTTGGAAAAGGGAGGACGAACCGCCACGACGCTCGGAAGAGGTGGCACTCTCGAATGCGGTCAGCCTGTATATCGAGAAGATAAAGAAGAACCGGAAGATAAAACCGAACTTCAACTCGTTCTATGACTTTGTGAAGAAGGACTACCGCAAGGTGCTGGCTGACAAGAATGTGCGGGAGAAGGACTTTGATGTGGACGGTTTTCTGAACGTACTGGAACCCTATTACAAGAACGGTGAATACGGCTATCTGCTGAACTCGGACAAGGAACTTGATTTACTTAACAAACGGTTTATCGTATTCGAGTTGGATGTAGTGAAAGATAATCCCATCCTTTTTCCGGTGGTCACGATTATCATCATGGAGACGTTCATTAATAAAATGAGACGTTTGCAGGGTATCCGCAAGATGATATTGATTGAGGAAGCATGAAAGGCAATCGCCAAGGAAGGTATGGCTTCTTATATAAAATATTTGTTTAAGACGGTCAGAAAGTTTTACGGAGAGGCGGTTGTAGTGACGCAGGAAGTGGATGACATCATCTCTTCCCCCGTTGTGAAAGAGACGATTATCAACAACTCGGACTGCAAGATATTGCTCGACCAGCGGAAATACCAGAATAAATTCGACCAGATACAGAACCTGCTCGGCCTGACGGACAAGGAACGTAGCCAGATACTCTCGATCAATCTTGCCAATGCGGCGAACCGGCTTTATAAGGAGGTCTGGATAGGGCTTGGCGGTACGCAAAGTGCGGTATATGCGACAGAAGTTTCGGGCGAGGAATATTTGTGCTACACCACCGAAGAGACTGAGAAACTGGAACTTACCCGCCTTGCTGAAAAGCTGGGGGGAAACATAGAGTTAGCTATCAAACAACTTGCCGAAAGCAAGCGGCAGGAAAAAAAGTAACCATTTTAATCCATAAAGACAATGAGCAAGAAAGATTTATTAAGCCAATGCAGGGAAGCACTCGGAGACGCAACCCTGACCAATCTGGATCTGTTGAACCTGATTGGGGAAATGAAGAAGGAACTGGAACATGACCGCATCTGCGGCCACTGAATGAACAAGGAAGGCGGCTCTACGCTGACTATCCGCAAGTCCAACCATGTGACGGACGGATTCAAGGGATACAAGGCCACGCTGTTCGCCGGAGAAACGAGTTATACCGAAATCAATATCCCGCTTCGCAGAGGTGACGACCTTTTCCTGCACGGGAACAAGGATGCCGGATGTATCGGGTATTTCAGCGGAAGTGAGGTATTGCTGTTCGGCAGTTACGGGCTGTTTGCCCGTGATGACGACAGCCGGTATTTACTTACTAAAGAAAGGAGATAGACGTATGAAAAAGAGAATAATGATTCTGTTCATGGCATTGCTCTCCCTTTCGGTGACAAGCAAAGCACAGTGGGCGGTTTTTGATCCCAGCAACTTTGCGCAAAGCATCGTAAACTCCGCCAATGAAATCATAGAAACCTCCTCTACCGCTGAAAATATGATTAATAATTTCAAGGAAACGGTAAAGATTTATGAGCAGGGAAAGCGTTATTATGATGCGCTGAAGTCAGTGCATGACCTTGTAAAAGGCGCCCGTAAAGTCCAACAGACCATCTTATTGGTAGGTGACATCAGCGACATTTACGTGACCAATTTCAATACGATGATGGGCGACCCGAATTTCACCGTGGAGGAACTCTCGGCCATGGCATTCGGGTACAACCGGCTGCTTGAAGAAAGCAGCAACCTGTTGCTGGATTTGAAGGAAGTGACCACGGCTACCGGGCTTTCGATGACCGACAAGGAACGGCTGGACATCATCAACCGGATATACGGCGAAGTG
>DXOJ01000140.1 GCA_019412865.1 Bacteroides sp.
GTGCATAGATTATTCTGCCATTATTCTCGCGACAATATTCTGTGTACTGCTAACATTCAGTATATTTATGATTTTCAGGCTTATCTATATTTATAATGTGCCTGAAAAACTGCAAAAGCATCTAATCAAGAGGAACGATATTCCACGAAATACCAGAAAGGCATGGTTCGAACTTTTTATTGCCATGCTCAAACAGAACAACGTGGATGTATTGCGCGATTGTTTTCAAGAATTGTATAATTGGACCATGTCTTTACGTGAAGGAAGACAATGGACGGTAATGGAATATCCGCCGGAGTTATACGAAGGCATTATCTCTATCAATGAACAGCTGTGTATGCAACAAAAGGAGGCGGTTTCCATCAAAAACGGCAATGACATAGTCAATGTAATGCTTGATGGAGTGCAGTTCACCATAATGCATCAGAATACCTACCGTACAATCTGGACTTGTTTGAACCAGCAATTGTTTTACAAACGCAGTGAATGGATTATCAAATATTGGAATGCAGCCAATTCTCTTCTGCTTCTTCACCTTGCAGATTTCCAACTTAATGAGCGCATATATGTCTCCTATACCCCATCTGGACAAGCTGTTGCCGATAGTAAAATGGTTGAGCTAAGGCAAAAAGAGCGGAAAGAATTTAAGGAGTTCCATATCGCATTGGGGGGACTTTTGCTGTTTAGAAAGGAGCACGAACTTTTAAATCAAATATTGTATTACACTAATAGCCAACCACCTCATTATGTTCTGATTCCAGGATCGCTGGCTGAAATTATTCCACTGTATATGAACTTGCTCTCATTCAGCCCCGATTCAATGTACAAATACGAGCAAAAATATCCATTTTTTGGTCTTCAGGCTGGCGTACGCAACAATAGCATCATCAATGGCTGGATACAGAAATACTTGTATATCCTAATGTTACGTCTGGCAACACTTAACCGCACCTATGTTTACGAGGATTTTTATTCACTGCCGGCTCTTCCTGAATCCTTGTCCGAAAAGAACGAATGGCTGGAAAATGTTCCTATTATCCTGAAACAGATTGAGCAGAATTCCATTCCATTGGAAGACATCACAACAATACTGCCATTGGATCAGTCGCGCATATACAGGGCTAAACATAAGCTGAAGAATGCACTGGAGTCCCTTTCCAATTCGCTTACTTCAGCAATACAACATCAAAAAGTTACTCAACAGCTGTCTGAAGATGAAATTCAGGATTTTTACCAAATAGCATCAGATAGTATTGGCAGAGAAATGAAGTGGATTACAGAAGTATCTGTCATAACTGATGATGAGTACAAAAGCTGTAACAAGTTCAATTGTGTCGGAAGAATACGTCAGCTGATGCCGGCAGAGGCATTCTGTACGGATAAAACAATAGGATATGTCAATTTTAAGGAGTCTTTCAGTGCTGCTACACTATACTCTTTCAAAAACTGCTGGCTCCGAAGCTTCCAGTATCAGCCTAAAAGTGAATATAGGGTTTTTCCGGAAAATCTTGACAAAGTCTTCCAGACTTTAAGATTGACCGACAAACAGATAATCATCGGATTCCACTTCAACTGGTACAATGCTTATCCTCAGAATTTACGGAAGGAAAACGAGTATAAGTTCAAATCCCCTGACAACAGATTGTTGTATAGTCTGCCTGGAGATCATACAGTCGAATTTACAAATACTGTGATTATTCTCAACAAGTCAGACCTGCCCAAACTGAAATTACTTGATCCGCCTTCCACACTAAAGGACAAGTTTCATTTGAAATGTATCAATAAACAATACAAGTTATATGCCTCTGTAATCAAATTATCCGAAAACGAACCTCTTCTGAATGAATATATCAGTTCGGGAGCATACTTGGAAAAAGAATTGAAACAGATGGCATTGGTTTGTACAGAGCTGGACGCACAGATACTATGGAAGCAGAAAATACCTGTTGTCATGATTAAGGTGCTCGACCGCTTTATTGACAGCGGCAATGAAAATCTTTCCGAAATCCGTCCGTTCAATGCCGACTGATACATATTCGGATATCAGATTGACACTTCTGACTATTAGAAAGCCATCATAAAACATACAGGTTAAAATTTGGAAAAACAAAGAATTGGGAAGACCTCTATGTTCACAGCAAATGAAACACAACATTCATTAGGTCGTCTCATTTAGAAACACTATCTTTGCCGTAAGTCTATAAAATAACCATATGAGTAGAATCAAGATTAAAAACTTCGGTCCGTTGAAAGAAACAGCATCTGTAACGGACGGATGGATAGATATAAAGAAAGTAACCGTTTTTACGGGTAACCAGGGTAGCGGTAAAAGTACGGTTGCCAAACTGGTTTCCACCTTTACATGGATGGAGAAGGTCTTGACACGGGGTGATTTCAAGGAGAAAGAATTTACCGCCTCCAAGTTCAAGAACAAGTATTGCGGTTACCATCGTATTTCCAATTATTTCATAAAGGAACAGACTGAGATTTTCTACGAAGGGGATTCTTACAAGTTTACCTACACGAAGCAAGGCGAACTTGTCATGGAAAAGAATGAGAATGCATTGGACAGCTATGCCCTTCCTCAAATCATGTATGTTCCTGCCGAACGGAATTTCATCAGCATGGTCAACAAACCGGATCTGATTAAGGATTTGCCGGATGCCTTGCTAGGTTTTCTTACGGAATATGACAAAGCCAAACAACGCATTAAGAGTAGTCTGGAACTGCCTATCAATCATGCTCAACTGGAATATAACAAACAAAATGACATTGTTTATGTCAAAGGTGAGGACTATAAGGTGAAGTTGATGGAAGCGTCCAGCGGATTCCAATCCATCGTACCGCTTTATTTGGTTTCTTTACATTTGTCCGAATCTGTAAAAAGTCAGGCGAATAGTGCCCAGAAGATGAGCAGCGATGAAGCGAAACGCTTCGAAGCGGAAGTTGCGAATATATGGAACACACCGAACCTTACAGACGAGCAACGGAGGATTGCCCTTTCAGCCGTTTCTGCCAGATTCAACAAATCGGCATTTGTCAACATTGTAGAAGAACCGGAACAAAACCTTTATCCGGAATCGCAATGGATGATAATGAAACAGTTGCTGGCTTTTAACAATGCTTTGGAAACAAACCGTTTGGTGGTTACAACACATAGCCCATACCTTATTAATAGCCTGACCGTCGCTGTCAAAGCCGGTATGCTGTTGACTGTAGATAATCTTTCCTGTGAGGTACAAGAAAGGATAAATGCTATTTATCCCATAGAAGCTGCCATACACCCTGACGAAATCGCTATTTACGAGTTCAACGAGATAGAAGGGACGGTAACAGTACTGGACACATATCATGGGCTTCCTTCCGATGAGAACTTCCTCAACAGGATGCTGGAGAGAACAAACGAAGATTTTGCCGATTTATTGGAAATACAACAGGAATTATGATTGACTTCTTCCCGACACAACATATATCATCATCAAACAGACGCAAATTCGGTATATGCGACCGGCCGGCTCCTGCTGCTGAAAAAGCATATATTGCAGAAAAACAGGGTCAGGATTGGATTGCGGCGGTGGATAATTATCCTCAGGTAAAGGTGAATTTCGTACCGGTTGACCATTGCATTGAACTGCGCAGGGCGGACGGGAGTATGGACAACCGCTGCGACGGCTGCCTGTTTTATAGAGATACGATCATATTTGTAGAGTTGAAGCAAAGAAAAGGCAAGGGTAATCAATGGATAAAAGACGGCGAACAGCAGTTGCGTTCTACCATTGGTTATTTTGAACAACAGGAAGAGGCACGGAATTTTCCCATAAAAAAAGCCTACATAGCCAATAGTGAAAAACCTTTGTTCAGAACCGGTCAGGCAGTACGTATGGAACGCTTTTTCTCGGAAACAAACTATATACT
>DXOJ01000141.1 GCA_019412865.1 Bacteroides sp.
GTTTTTTTGATAAAATCTCTTCTTGTTGTCATAGTATCTATTTTTCTCCAAAATTAGGTTGTTATTAGAATATGTGAATGAGTATTTCCGTCAATTCTCCTTCAAAAAACGTCAATCTCTTATTTTTTTCTTCGGAAAAGGTGGATTGAGAATGTTATGATTCCTCGGGGAATCCATAATATAAGATAGATGAAAAAACTAATCACGATGACATATCCGATTTGGGATACTATTTCAATCCATGGGCGGGAATAGACAATGATTGCAATAACATTGATGACAAATGCAAGCAGGAAACTTAGAAGATAGATGTTCCTTTCTTGTTTTAACTTTTTTGATGTGATAATAATATCTTTCATGGTTTAGAATTTCATATAAGGTATTTTATATTCGTTGGGGAAGAGGATGTGACGTTGCTCATCCATTGCCTGATTTCCAAGTAAGCAAAGGACTGTAGAACAGTAAGCCTCTTCTACTATATTCTGTGCTTTCTCTCCAGTAATGCACGATTGACAGAAGGAGGACAGAATGATATCTGAACCGTCTTTATCTGCTCCGATCATACTTAATCCACTGTTAACGTGAATATCTCCGTCAATGATGAAATGTGGAGTGTATTCCATTTTCGTTTCCGGTCGCCAGCTGGGGCCTGCCGTTGGGATGGCGGCAAAAACTTTGTCTTTTACCTGATCGATTAATTGGCGGATACCCGAAGTAGAATGATCTTCTTCCAGGTAATAAATACCTTTAGCCATTTCCATCGTACCTTTGTGACCTAGAATCTGATCTTCCATACCATTGAACTTATTGGAAATCAAAGATTCATAGGCAATCTTGGTTCCATCGGAATATCGGTAAGTCACATTTACACTATCGTATACTTCACGACCGTCTTTCCAATAAACAATATCACCCATTCCCATGATACTTACCGGTATTCTTTTAGCTGCCCAGTTACATACTTCCAATTGATGGCAAGCCAGTTCAGTCATTAGTCCACCCGAACTTTCTTTATATAATCTCCAATTGATTTTGCGCTCCAATTCCGGTGAAGGTACAGGACGACGCCAGTCTGCATTTCTGAACCAATGGCAGCGCATTCCTACCACATCTCCGATCAGTCCGGAATGAATCATTTGCATCCCTTTGATATACTTCTCGTCATACATTCGTTGCATACAAAAGTAGAGGACTTGATTGGTCTCTTGATATGCATCGTAAATTGCCTTGCATTCTTCTAAAGTACGTGCCATTGCTTTTTCGCAGAAAACATGTTTGCCTGCAGCCAAAGCATCCAGTACAATAGGAGCGTGCCAGTTTAGTGGTGTGGATATGATGACTCCATCGATATCTTTCGATTCCAGCAGCTTACGGTAGTCTGTATAGGACTTGGCATCCGGGCAAAGCTCCAATGCCTGCTGAAGGTTGGGAGCATAATTATCACATACGGCAACAATTTGCGCGTGTGGAATTTCTTTGAGGTTATGAATGTGGTATTGTCCTCTGGAACCAGTGCCAATTAAAGCGATTCGTGCTTTTTCATGCTTGATCTCTTTTAGCTTTTCAGGGGTACAGGAAGTAAGCCAGGGAGTGGTAGCTAATAAAGCGGTCCCTCCGGCAACATATCCCAGGCTTTTTATAAATTGTCTGAGTCCTAAGTCTACTCCTTTTTCTTTATGTTCTTTCATATTATAAATCATATATGGTTGCTTGTATATTTTTAAAATTCTCAGTGAGTAATAGTTGTTGTTCTTTATTCGCGATCATCCATACGGTACTTAGAATTTCAGCCTCTAACGGATCTGTAGATATGATAGAGCTTGCTTTTCGTTGTTCATTAAATAGACCCGTAAGTGGATTCATAATGTGTCCGGTATATTGAAGCGTATTACCGGAAGTGGATAATGTTGTATTTTTAAGATCGAATTCATTTAAAAGAGACTGATTATAAGGATTCAGAAAACTTACTCTCCAACTGTCTCCATAAGGATGATGTCCCATGCCCAAAATGGAGCTATTACCGAAATTGACAAATGCATGGTTGATGTTCTCTTGTTCTATGAGTTTTTTGATTTTCTTCAAAGCATACCCTTTGGCAAAACCTCCAAAGTCGAGTGTAGGTCCGAGTGCAGGTAAGAAAATATGCCGGTTGCCGAATTTTATTAGGGAGAAATCTTTCATCGTAATGTCAAAGAGATGGAAAGTACGCTCATAGTAATATTGGCAGAGTTGAAGAATTTCTTCTAATTCTGTGCTGATAGGGATAGGGCTTTGAGATTTCAAGCTGTTCAGTCTGCTTACTTCACTTTTCGGATCAAAACGGTTCAGTATTTTATC
>DXOJ01000142.1:0-2624 GCA_019412865.1 Bacteroides sp.
GTTTTAAAAGATTTTTTCTGCTTTTTCTTCCCCTGCGGCTCTTGATATCGCATGGCTTCAACTGGTGATATTGCCGACGCCATTTTCATTGGTTTTCGGATAGAAACTAATATCGTGAGCAGAACGGCGGCTATGACTGCAAGAACTACAGCAGGATACCAAAATGTATCGACCTCACTTTCGCCTGTAAATATAATCAACGTAAACATGGCCGCTGTTATGAGGTAGCCTAACAGAATCCCTAACGGAATACCAATAATAGAAAGTGTCATGCTTTCTGTTGAAAGTAGCCGCCGTATTTGCTTCTTTGTTGCTCCAAGTGCTTTTAACTTGCCCATCTCCTGAATGTTAGATATGACGGAAACATAATAAATACTGTAAATTACCATGCCGCCAAGGATAATCACCAAAAGTCCAAATCCAACCATTACCTTCTGCGCTTCTATACTGGGATTAGTCATATAAGTAAGGTATTGGTCGTTGTAGGAAACGTCCGCTTTACTCAACCCTACATCCTCAGCTATTTCTATACACATTTCCTCGATTTCATCTTTGGCATACTCTTTTTCATTCATAATGCGGAGATAAGCATTATAGACACGTTTTTCCGGCATAACATTCTGTTCAACGAATTTTTCTGAAATATATGCGCCGTAGACAAGCCGTGTTTCATTTACATTGAGATTAGATATATCTTGCTGTTCCAAGATTCCACTAATCACAAATTCAAAATTTTGTATAGCGCCCCCTTGAATCCGTAAGGGTAGCTGTATCTCTTGCCCAATTTGCGGTGCTACTCCCAATCGCTCAAACAGAGCAGGAGGCCCGGCAATTTCGTTTGCCTCTGATGGCATATTACCTTCTTTTAATTCTGTTTGTTTAATACTTCCTTTTCTTAATACCTCATAATTTAAAAATGCGCTAAGTTTTGAAACTTCTATGGAGGCAATACTTTCCCTTGTCAAAACAGATTCTACATCAGTATGATTTTCCAATTTAAAAATCTGTTCTGGTGTAACTCCTTTCAAAATGACATGGTAATTCCCAGCATTTTGTTCGGTTTCTATCTGCTGATAGCGGATAAAGGTAAAAGCAGAACTGCCGATAGCCATTAGGAGCGTTGTCATTAAAGCAATAGCAATAGCAGTGAGAAAAGATCGTCCCTTATTGTACTTTAAACGGCTGAATGCTAAATGATAAACTGTTTTCATTCTTCCACCACCTTGCCATCTGTAATTATCAGGTTACGTTTTCCCATCTGTGCAATATCTTCATTATGCGTGATTACAATAAGTGTCTGCTCATATTTGAAAGCAGAGGTTTTTAAAAGTGTCATTACTTCATCACTGGTTTTAGAATCGAGGTTTCCTGTCGGCTCGTCTGCTAAAATGATAGCGGGTTTTGTTGCAAGCGCTCTTGCAATAGCAACACGTTGTTGCTGTCCTCCTGATAATGTATTAGGAAGATTGGTGAGTTTATCAGTCAGTCCCAGCATTTCGATAATCTCTTTCAGATAGGGCATATCTGGCTTCTTATCATCAAGACCGATAGGCAGGATTATATTCTCCCAAACATTTAACGAGGGAACCAGATTAAACGCCTGAAAGATAAAACCAATTTTTCGCCTGCGGAATGCAGATAAATCTTCTTCAGACATTTTTGTGATACATTCATTGTCAATCCAGATTTCTCCTGAAGTGGGAGAATCTAAACCTCCAATTAAATGAAGCAGTGTACTTTTGCCGGAACCGGATTTACCTACAATCGTAACAAAGTCTCCCCGTTCAATGCGGATTGAAGTATGATTCACCGCATTAAAAGTATTGATTCCAGTGACATATGTTTTTATAAGGTCTTTTGTTTCAAGAATAATATCCATCTTAATAATTCTCCTTTAATAATATGGTTTGATAGTTTCTGCCTAAATGATAATAAAGCCATTGTTCTGCCTGATAGTTTTTTTGTAGATATTGATAATGACTTAAAATACGAGCCGCAATTATTTTCTCACTGTAACGCTGGGCTGTTCTTCTGGCTCCTATTCTCATTCCTGTAAGAACATTCCGGTTTTTCATAATAAAGACTAAGTTTTTCGCCCATTCTTCTGTCGAATCAGTGGAGAGTATTCCATTTTGTCCATTTTCCACAACATCAGCAACACCGGTTGCGTTTATTGCGATAACAGGCAGATAAGCGGCCATGGCTTCTAATAGTACAATCCCCTGTGTTTCAGATTTTGAAGAAAATAGAAACAAATCACAAGCCTGATGATAGTCTGGAATCATCTGATTGGGTATTTCACCAATAAAAAATACGTTTTTATCAATTCCCAAGTTGGCAGACTGGTTTAGTAAATAGTTCTTATCCTGTCCATCACCTATGACAATTACATTGAAAATATCTCCTGACTGTTTTTTTGCTTTTGCAATACCTTGAAGCATGAAGGAAAGATTTTTTTCTTTTGCCAATCTGGAAACAGTGCAGAAAAGATACTTTTTGCCTTGTAAATAGCGCTGTCGAATCTCTGTAGCCCCAGAGTGGGCTTCAAAACTATTTTCTGGCAAGCCCGTTGGTGCGATATTTACGGGCGTATAAAAGTCATACTGTTTTAGGCGCTTTTGAAT
>DXOJ01000142.1:2634-4281 GCA_019412865.1 Bacteroides sp.
AACCATATCGCATTTCTTAATAAAATAATTGAGATAGCGTTGTACAATTTGCTCCTGGACAAAGCCGATAATTAATTTTCCAAAGACAGAGCCCTCATTAGCCTTATTTTGCAAATATCCCAGAGGTTTTAAATAATGCAGATATTGCTCATATCTTGTGTGATAAGTAAACACGACCGGAATATGTAATTCCTTTCCCAGACGAGTTGCTACATTTCCAATCATAACAGGGTGATGAACATGAATTAAATCAATAGCCAGTGTTGAAATGATTCCCTTAACATGATGGTACATAAGACTGGGAACAGGAACCGCACCTGCAATTCTTTTTTGTGTTGTCGGAAACCGAAACGTATATTCATCATCTGGAACATTGGATTTATAATCTGGAGCAAAAATATAAACAGTATTTCCTAAAGCCCGTAAACTATCTGCAAGACGCTCAATAGAGATAGGTACTCCACCGACAAACGGTTTATAATTATTTGTCATCATAGCAATCCTCATTCCCTCACCTCCCCGCAATTAAATTCAATATAGGTTCTCCAATTATGTACCCGGCTCCGACAAACACCGTATTCCAAACAGTTACGCCGAAAAACGAAGCAATAGAATACCTTGTAAAATCCATCTTCATAATTCCGGCTGGGATAGAAATTACAGTCCTGATCATCGGAATCAGTTTGCTGAAAAAAATACCATAATAACCTTTGCGCCGGATTAACTCAAATGTGCGGTTTATGGCAGGTTCATGCTTCGGGAATTTATTCAGATACCTTTTTAAGAAGGCATTTCCACCATATGCGCCTAAAAAATATAATATCCAGCTTCCAAGTTCTCCGGCGGCAACAGAAATAGTAATTGCTGACAAGAGGCTAAGTCCTCCTTTTGCGGCATAGACACCAGCCAGCGGCATGATAATCCCGGCTGGAAATCCAGGAAGATTCAAATATTCCAACAGGACAATAACAAAGATTGCCAAACCACCATAGAGTTCAAAATAGTTAGTAATTAACGTTGTATCCATGTTTCACCTCCTTCGTACCCTTCCCTAATTTACTTTATCAAAGAATACTTACAGGAACCTTACAGGATAGCTTACCGTTGTATAACAGAAGGGATACTTCGGGCCAACCTGTCCCGAAGATAGCACAGCTTACTTATGTATAACAAAAGACCGGATTCTCCGGCCTTTTATCAATCAATTTTTAAATTGCAGAATAAAGGTGCTGCCTTTTCCCGGAGCTGATTTAACACTGATTGTTCCTCCCTGACGTTCCAGAATCATACGGGTCAAATACAGACCGACACCACTTCCTTCTATCTTTTTTATGGCTGGCTCGTTGGAACGATAAAAGCGCAGAAAAATTTTATTATACTCGCTTTCTTGTATACCGATACCCTCGTCTGTAATTTCAATGCGGGTATAAAAATGTTGTTTCTGCACGGAAATGTTAATATGGCTGTATTCGGGGCTGTATTTCACTGCATTGTCTAAGACATTGATAATCGCTTCGCTCGTCCAATGCTCATCTAATTGTAAGGAGATATTTTCAATTTCTTGCAAGGCAATTTCAATATTTTTCTTTCTGGCTTTTTCATAAATTCCATTAACCGCAGTTACAAGTAAATCATTTAGAAATACAG
>DXOJ01000143.1 GCA_019412865.1 Bacteroides sp.
ACGTATTCGCGGAACAAACTCCATCAACGGATATAAACCGCTGTACATTGTCGACGGATTATTCAATGACAACATCAATTTCCTGAATCCGGAGGACATCGAATCTATGGAAATCCTGAAAGACCCGTCATCTCTGGCTATCTTCGGTGTTCGCGGTGCGAATGGTGTCATCATCATTACCACAAAGAAAGCCAAAGAGGGGCAGACGCTGGTCAATATCAATACTTCTTTCGGTTTCAAGAAAGTGGTGGACAAAGTGAAACTGGTGAACGGCCCACAATTCAAGGAGCTATATAGCGAACAGCTTGCCAATCAAGGAGATAATCCATTCGATTATAGCGGTTGGGATGCCAATACAGACTGGCAAGACGAGATTTTCCAAACTGCCTTCATTACCAACAACAACATCAGTATTACAGGAGCTTCCCCCAAACATAGTTTCTATCTGGGCGTAGGCTACTCTTACGAACAAGGAAACATCGAGCATGAGAAATTCAGCAAGGTGACCATCAATGCCAGTAATGATTATAAGATTACAGACTTTTTGAAAGTCGGATTCCAGTTTAACGGAGCACGTATGCTTCCTGCAGATTCCAAACAGGTATTGAACGCTCTTCGTTCGGCTCCTATCGCTCCGGTATATAACGAAGAATATGGATTATATACGGCTCTGCCCGAATTCCAGAAAGCGCAGATCAACAATCCGATGGTAGACGTCGAATTGAAAGCGAATACTACCAAAGCAGAGAACTACCGGGCATCCGGTAACATTTACGGTGAGGTAGACTTCCTGAAACATTTCACTTTCAAAGCCATGTTCTCCATGGACTATGCATCGAACAACGGGCGTACGTATACGCCGATTGTGAAAGTATATGATGCCACTGTCAACGGAGGTGTTTCTACTTTGGGAACAGGAAAGACCGAGGTCAGCCAGTTCAAAGAGAATGAAACGAAAGTGCAGAGTGACTACCTGCTGACATACACCAACAGCTTCGACAACGGCAACCATAACCTGACAGCTACCGCCGGTTTTACTACTTACTACAATTCGTTGAGCCGATTGGACGGAGCACGCAAGCAGGGGGTCGGACTGGTTATTCCGGATAATCCGGACAAATGGTTTGTCAGCATCGGCGATGCAGCTACCGCTACCAATGGAAGTACTCAATGGGAACGCAGTACATTATCCGTACTTGCACGCGTGATCTACAACTATAAAGGCAAATACTTGTTCAACGGTTCTTTCCGCCGGGATGGTTCTTCCGCTTTCTCCTACACAGGCAATGAATGGCAGAACTTCTTCTCACTGGGTGGAGGTTGGTTGATGTCCGAAGAAGAATTTATGAAAGACATCAAATGGCTGGATATGTTGAAAATCAAAGCATCTTACGGTACGTTAGGAAACCAGAACCTGGATAAAGCCTATCCTGCCGAACCCTTATTGACCAATGCTTATTCGGCCGTATTCGGTAAACCGTCCATCATTTATCCCGGATACCAGCTTGCCTATCTTCCTAATCCTAACCTGCGTTGGGAAAAAGTAGAAGCCTGGGAAGCCGGATTTGAAACGAACCTGCTTCGCAACCGCTTGCATTTTGAGGGTGTTTACTATAAGAAGAATACCAAAGATTTGTTAGCCGAAGTTCCCGGAATTTCCGGAACTATCCCCGGTATCGGAAACTTGGGAGAGATTCAGAATAAAGGAGTGGAAATGGCTGTAACCTGGCGCGATCAGATTGGTGATTGGGGATATTCCGTCAGTGCCAACCTGACTACTATCAAGAATGAGGTAAAAAGTCTTGTTCAGGAAGGATATTCCATCATTGCCGGAGATAAGCAGCAAAGTTACACAATGGCAGGTTATCCTATCGGATATTTCTACGGTTACAAAGTGGCAGGCGTTTATCAGTCACAAGCGGATATTGACGCATCACCCAAAAATACACTGGCTACCGTTACCCCCGGTGACCTGAAATTCGCCGATGTGAACGGTGACGGAGAAATCACCCCGGAAGACCGTACCATGATAGGCAACCCGACTCCAAAGGTCACTTACGGTTTTTCTCTCAGAGTAGACTACAAGAATTGGTCGTTAGGCATCGACATGATGGGACAAGGTGGAAACAAGATTTTCCGTACATGGGATAACTACAATTTTGCCCAGTTCAACTACCTGGAACAACGCTTGGACCGCTGGCACGGAGAAGGTACGTCCAACACCCAACCGTTGCTGAACACCAAACATTCCATCAACAACCTCAACTCCGACTATTACATTGAGGACGGCAAATTCTTCCGTATCCGCAACGTACAGTTAGCGTATACGTTCGACAAGAGCTTAATTGCCAAAATACGTCTGCAAGCTCTGAAAGTCTATGTCAACATACAGAACTTGAAGACATGGAAACATAACACCGGATATACTCCCGAACTTGGAGGAACTGCCACCGCATTCGGAGTAGATAACGGCAGTTATCCTGTACCTGCAGTCTATACCTTCGGTATCAACCTAACATTCTAGTGACAAGGTGCCACTGCCAGTTTTCCATGCGGAACACAACTTTAATCTTTAAAACTATCATTATATGAAACTGAATAAATATATATTTGCAACCCTTATTACTTCAACTACATTATTTCTAGGCAGCTGTAGTGACTTTCTGGATCGTAGTCCACAAGGACAGTTTACGGAAGATGATAATCCGAACGCTCTGGTCAACGGGAAGATTTATAATGTCTATACGATGATGCGTAACTATAATGTGACAGCCGGCCCTCCTGCTTTTGCCATCCACTGTTTCCGTTCGGAAGATTCGGAAAAAGGAAGTATTGCCAGCGATGGCTCTGATGTAGCCGAAATGTATGATGATTTTGTGTATACACCGACCAACGGCCTACTGGGTGCTTATTGGGGACAGAATTATGCCATCATCTACCAATGTAATGAGATTCTTGATGCCATTGCAGAAAAAGAAACAGCCGGACAAACAGAAACTGAAGACATCATCAATAAGGGAGAGGCCTCTTTCTTCCGTGCTTATTGCTACTTCAATCTGGTAAGAGCTTTCGGCGAAGTTCCTTTGGTGACTTATAAAATCAACGATGCTTCGGAAGCCAATATCCCGAAGACAAGTGCTGATAAAATCTATGAGCAAATCGACAAGGACCTGAAAACAGCAGAAGAGTCATTGCCGGAAACATGGAGCAGCGAATACACCGGACGACTGACTTGGGGAGCTGCCCGTTCCTTACACGCGCGTACTTATATGATGCGCAACGACTGGAACAATATGTACACAGCCTCCACCGACGTCATCAAAAAGGGGCTCTACAACTTAAAGACTCCGTATAATGAGATTTTCACGGATGATGGTGAAAATAACGGAGGTTCTATATTCGAGTTGCAATGTACAGCTACTGCCGCTCTTCCTCAAAGTACCGTTATCGGTAGCCAGTTCTGTGAAGTACAAGGTGTACGCGGAGCAGGTCAATGGGACTTGGGATGGGGATGGCACATGGCAACAGAGTATATGGCGCAAGCATACGAACAGGGTGATCCACGCAAAAACTCTACCCTACTCTACTTCCGCCACTCGGACAGCGATCCTATCACACCGGAAAACACCAACGAACCATACGGCGAGTCTCCGGTTTCCCCGGCAATGGGTGCTTATTTCAATAAGAAAGCCTATACCGACCCGGCATTGCGTAAAGAATATACCAACAAAGGATTCTGGGTAAACATTCGTCTGATCCGCTACGCAGATGTACTGCTGATGGGAGCCGAATCAGCTAATGAAAAAGGTATTCCGGGTGAAGCAATCGACTATTTGGAACAAGTACGCGCACGCGCCAGAGGCACCAATAGCAATATATTGCCTAAAGTGACGACTACCGATCAGGGAGAATTGCGTGAGGCCATCCGCCACGAACGCCGTGTGGAATTAGGATTGGAATTCGACCGTTTCTATGACCTCGTTCGTTGGGGCATTGCAAAAGAAGTGTTGCACGCAGCCGGTAAAACCAATTATCAGGACAAAAACGCACTGCTTCCACTGCCACAGACAGAGATCGACAAGTCTAAGGGAGTGTTAGTACAGAACCCCGACTACCAATAAGAAAGTTCCTCGGTGCCGAACGGTTGTTTCCTCGGTGCCGAAACTACTGTTCCTCGGTGTCGAACAATGTCCTCCTCGGTGCCGAACATTCAACGCATCAGGAGGACTTTATATGAATAGAGATAAAAGTAACTATAATAATATGATATACAAAAAGTTAAGTCTATCCGTCCTGTTGTTTGCCGCAGGTTTTCTAACCGCGTCGGCACAAAAGTCGCCACAGGATATGGATCGTTTCATCGACGTATTGATGAATAAAATGACGCTGGAAGAAAAAATCGGACAGTTAAATCTTCCTGTCACCGGAGAGATCACTACGGGACAAGCTAAAAGCAGCGACATCGCCGCAAAAATCAAGAAAGGCGAAGTGGGAGGATTGTTCAATCTGAAAGGAGTAGAGAAAATACGTGAAGTACAGAAACAGGCTGTGGAAGATTCCCGACTGGGTATTCCGTTATTGTTCGGGATGGACGTTATTCACGGGTACGAAACGATGTTCCCTATCCCGCTCGGTTTGTCTTGCACCTGGGACATGACAGCCATTGAAGAGTCTGCCCGCATTGCAGCCGTAGAGGCAAGTGCTGATGGAATCTCATGGACTTTCAGCCCGATGGTGGATATTTCACGTGACCCTCGTTGGGGACGCGTATCCGAAGGTAGTGGCGAAGACCCGTTTCTCGGTGCCATGATTGCCGAAGCGATGGTACGCGGCTATCAGGGGAAAAACATGGAACGGAATGACGAAATCATGGCCTGCGTAAAACACTTTGCGCTATATGGGGCAGGTGAAGCCGGCCGCGACTATAACACCGTGGATATGAGCCGCCAACGAATGTTCAATGATTATATGCTGCCGTATGAAGCAGCCGTTGAAGCGGGTGTAGGCAGCGTGATGGCTTCTTTTAATGAAGTAGACGGTATTCCGGCCACTGCCAATAAATGGCTGATGACAGATATTCTCCGCGGACAGTGGGGATTCAACGGTTTTGTAGTGACTGATTATACGGGCATTTCAGAAATGATCGACCACGGTATCGGTGATCTCCAGACAGTATCCGCCCGTGCCATCAATGCCGGAGTGGATATGGATATGGTAAGCGAGGGTTTTGTAGGGACACTGAAGAAATCCGTTCAGGAAGGAAAAGTCTCTATGGAAACATTGAATACGGCTTGCCGTCGTATTCTGGAAGCCAAATATAAACTGGGATTGTTTGATAATCCTTATAAATATTGCGATCCGAAACGTCCGGCACGCGACATCTTTACCAAAGCCCATCGTGATGCAGCCCGCAGGATTGCAGCAGAAAGTTTCGTTCTTCTGAAGAATGACAGTCCCGACGGTAATCCGAACGGAAATCCGTTGTTGCCTTTCAACCCTAAAGGAAATATTGCAGTAATCGGTCCGTTGGCAAACAGCCGTAGCAATATGCCCGGTACATGGAGCGTAGCTGCTGTGCTCGACCGTTGCCCTTCTTTGGTAGAAGGATTGAAAGAGATGACAGCCGGAAAAGCGAATATCATGTACGCTAAAGGAAGCAACCTGATTAGTGATGCAAGTTACGAAGAACGGGCAACGATGTTCGGCCGTTCCCTGAACCGTGACAACCGCACCGACCAGCAGTTGCTGGACGAAGCATTGAACGTAGCCCGTCGGTCGGATATCATCATCGCAGCGCTAGGCGAATCTTCTGAAATGAGCGGTGAAAGCAGCAGCCGTACAGACTTGAATATTCCCGACGTACAACAGAATCTGTTGAAAGAGCTTTTAAAGACAGGCAAACCAGTGGTACTGGTGTTATTCACCGGACGTCCGCTTACGCTGAACTGGGAACAGGAGCATGTGCCTGCCATTCTGAATGTATGGTTCGGAGGTAGTGAAGCCGCTTACGCCATTGGTGACGCCCTCTTCGGTTACGTCAATCCGGGTGGTAAACTGACTATGACTTTCCCGAAGAATGTCGGCCAGATACCTCTTTATTATGCGCACAAAAATACCGGACGCCCATTGAAAGATGGCAAATGGTTCGAGAAATTCCGCAGCAACTATCTCGATGTGGATAATGATCCGCTTTATCCGTTCGGTTACGGCCTTTCTTATACGACGTTCTCTTACAGCGACATCGACTTGAGTCATTCTTCCATGGACATGAACGGTTCGTTGACCGCGGCAGTGGAGGTTACCAATACCGGAACATGGCCCGGCTCGGAAGTGGTACAGCTTTATATCCGCGACGTTGTGGGTAGCAGTACCCGTCCCGTCAAAGAGCTGAAAGGTTTCCAAAAGATATTCCTGGAACCGGGAGAAATGAAGATTGTCCGTTTCAAGATTGCTCCGGAAATGCTTCGATACTATAATTATGACTTGCAACTGGTTGCCGAACCGGGCGACTTTGAAGTGATGATCGGTACGAACAGCCGTGATGTGAAAACCGCGAAGTTCACGTTAAACTAAACTTTTATCACCTTGATTATGAACGATAAATATAAAAGAATAATAGAAATGAGTGCACTTCCGCTCATGTTACTATTTCTATCCGCCGTTGCCCTGACTTTCCAGAGCTCTAAAGGGAAAAGCAAAAGCAACAACCTTTCCGCAGCCACCGACTCGTTATCGGACGACGCCCTGATGGATACCGTCCAGCGACGGACTTTCCTCTATTTCTGGGAAGGTGCCGAACCGAATAGCGGCTTAGCTCCCGAACGTTATCATGTGGACGGCGTTTATCCAGAAAACGATGCCAACGTAGTCACTTCCGGCGGCAGCGGCTTCGGCATCATGGCTATCCTTGCGGGAATCGACCGCGGTTACGTCACCCGCGAAGAGGGACTGGCACGAATGGAACGCATCGTTTCTTTCCTCGAAAAGGCAGACCGTTTCCACGGAGCCTACCCTCATTGGTGGTATGGTGATACGGGCAAAGTGAAACCATTCGGCCAGAAAGATAATGGGGGCGATCTGGTAGAGACCGCTTTCCTCATCCAAGGGCTGCTGGCCGTACACCAATATTACGTCAACGGAAACGAGAAAGAGAAAGCCCTCGCCCAACGTATCGACCAGATTTGGCGGGATGTCGACTGGAACTGGTATCGGCAAGGCGGGCAAAACGTTCTTTACTGGCATTGGAGTCCGACGTATGGCTGGGAAATGAATTTCCCTGTACACGGCTACAACGAATGTATGATTATGTATATTCTTGCCGCCGCTTCTCCTACACACGGAGTACCTGCGGCTGTCTATCATGACGGTTGGGCACAGAACGGAGCCATCGTTTCTCCGCATAAAGTGGAAGGAATCGAGTTGCACCTCCGCTATCAGGGCACCGAAGCCGGACCGCTTTTCTGGGCTCAATATTCTTTCCTCGGACTTGATCCGGTGGGACTGAAAGATGAATACTGCCCCAGCTACTTCCACGAGATGCGCAACCTGACACTGGTGAACCGTGCTTACTGCATCCGCAACCCTAAACATTACAAAGGTTTCGGACCGGATTGTTGGGGACTGACCGCCAGCTATTCCGTCGATGGATATGCAGCTCATTCGCCCAATGAGCAGGAGGACAAAGGAGTAATCTCCCCTACCGCCGCGCTTTCATCCATTGTCTATACACCGGAATATTCCATGCAAGTGATGCGCCATCTATATGGTATGGGAGATAAAGTGTTCGGTCCTTTCGGATTCTACGATGCTTTCAGCGAAACGGACAATTGGTATCCGCAACGTTATCTGGCTATCGACCAGGGTCCTATTGCTGTCATGATCGAAAACTACCGGAGCGGATTATTGTGGAAACTCTTCATGAGCCATCCCGACGTACAGGCCGGATTAACCAAACTTGGTTTTAACACCAACAAGCAAGACGTGAGACAGAAATAAGAGGGAATCTCGGTGTGCGGAAGTGGTCTACTGACCACCTCCACCACCGGTGTTTCCACCTCCTCCGCCGCCACCTTTCACATCGTCATTGTCGATGCTTCGTGCGGCTTTCTTCACACTGGCTTTCAACTCTCCAAGCCGATAGCTGATACTGAAACCGTAATACCTGCTCGGATATTTGCTCGAACTCTTCGAAATAAAGTTAGCTCCTTCTGTGTGATTATTGTAAGTTCTGTATTTCTCCAGAACATTGCTGCAATAAATATTCAGAGAAAGACGTTCTTCTTTCAGGAAAGAACGGCTCAATCCCAAACTATAATAACTATATCCTGAACCTTTTCCCTGCAAACTGATTCGGGGTGTACTACCTCCGCCGTTCAAGCTCAAACGTACTTTTCCCGGTAAGGTCTGCTGAATTCCTCCATAAGCAGAAGCATTCCATCCATAATTGTGCAACTCTTGGGCAGGACTCCGCAAATCGCTATAATTGCCACGTCCATTGACGTAAATTCTCGTTTTAGGAGAAGCGTTCCAGTTCAAATAAAAGTTCAATCCTGTTTCCCGGCTCTTTCCGATATTACCGTATGTGCTATACAGTGCACCGTAGGGAGCTTTATGCCCGCCTTCTAAGATTTCTCCGTCTTTATCAGTAATCAAGCGACTGATTCTTTCAATTCCATTGTTATTGAAAGAATGACGCAAAGAAATATTGATGTTGAACTTGGACGTAAAACTGCTGTAAGACAAGTCGAACGAATGACTCTTCTCACTCTTCAAGTTCGGATTTCCCTGATTGATAAACATCGGATTCTGATTATCGAAATAAGGATTCAAATTCCAGATACCCGGACGCCAGATACGCATATTATATCCACCACGCAAATTCTGCGTCTTTCCTAGTTTTATTCCCAAGGAAACGGAAGGAACCAGATCACTAAAATTCGAATCAAAGTTCTCGCCCGGACCCACCAGATACTTCACCTCTTGTATGGTTTGCTCATAACGTAATCCCGGTTTGAAAGTAAATCCCTTGTATTTCAGCGTATATCCGGCATAAGCAGAGAGAATATGATTCAAATGACGGTACTCGCTACTACGATTCTCATTATATGCATAGTTTTCACTTGCTCCCTCGGCTTCATAAAACCGATTATCACTGGAGTTACGTCGGAAAATATATTTGGCACCGGTTTCAATTGTATGCAGCTTTCCAATCGGAGTAGTATAGTCCACCTGGAAAGTCTGCTCCATCGTATTTGTCTTTCCGTCCGAATGGAAATTCTTTAATGACAATTCTTTGATGATATCCAGTTTATTCTCATCAGGCTCGATATCCAGATAAGTATTATATGAATCATTCGTTTGGGGTTGGGAATTGATTTTATAAGAAAGCGTAATCATTCGTTCTTTATTCTTTCGGGAAGTACGCTGATAGTCTATATTTCCGTTGATAGAATACCATGACCCTTTTCCATGATTGTCGGTTCTATAACGGTACGCAAAATTCTGTCGGTCAGCTCCGTGCATAATCGTATTTCCGCCACTGTTACTTTTGTCACTGCTACCGTACATTCCGAAAGCCACGGTCAGCAACCTCAACGTATCAATCTCGTAACTGGCTTCCAAATTGCCATACTGGAAATTCCCTTTCGACTTGGAGCTACTTTCCGATTCCAGATATTTTTCATTCTCTTTATCCGGTTCGTAGTTTTCGCGATAACTGTCGGAATAGCTGCGCGGGCTATTATTATAATTGTAGTTATAGTTGGCAGAAACAGTCAGTTTACCTTGTTTCACCATTGCGTAAGTGCCGGCACCTACTCCGTTATTATTAGCATTTCCTCTGAAAGTAGCCGTGTAGCCTTCAAATCCGGAACCTACTGTAACGATATTCAGAATACCCCCGATACCTTCCGCATCATATTTAGCTCCCGGTGAAGTGATCACCTCAATATATTTGATTGTGTTTGCCGGCATACTTTTCAGTACTTCCTTCGGATTATTGCTCATCATATTATTGGGCTTTCCATTCACATGTATCTTGAAACTGCTACTGCCGTTCACCTGTACATTGTCTTCTCCATCCACCGTTACCAAAGGCACTTTCCGAAGCATCTCCAATATACTGTTCGATTTTGAGTCCGGGTCATCTTCAATATTATATTCAATCTTATCCACATCTACCTTTACCAAAGGTTTTTGTGCAATTACCTCCACTCCTTTCAATACGTTATTGGCTTCTGAAGAAATCATTGTGCCCAAGTCAACCTCCTTCACGGACGGTTTTAAAGTAAATTCCTTTACTATCGGCGCTTTACCAATCGAAGAAATAGTGATGATGTAATTACCCGCAGCGACATTCAGTTTCTCCTGAAATTTACCATTCGCCCCAGTCACCGCCATCTTGACTGCTTTATCCGGAGCATTTTTCTTTGCTATTTTGATGGTAGCATACGGTTCTCCCTCTTGTGTTAAAGAATCAATAAGTACTCCTTTGACTGTATAAGAAGGAGCCGTGGATTTTTGTGCCCACCCCGCCACGGAGGTAGCGAATACGAATAGAATTAGTAGTAACAGTCTGTGTTTCATGACTAGAAATATATTAGTTTATGTTTATTAGACGCAAGACATTCAAAAATGCTGCAAATTCGAGAGCCAAAAGTAGTTGGTTTATCTACACTTACGAATTTTTCGGAGTTAAGAATATAAAACGAATGGATAAAAAAT
>DXOJ01000144.1 GCA_019412865.1 Bacteroides sp.
ACAAATTACTTATAATTTTAATCAATGCTTCGCGATCGACGGCTGCAGAAATATCTTCCTCCGGCAGATCAATAGAAAGCTTTATATTTTTCTGTCGCGCCAGAGATGTAAAACGAATATAGACTCCAGATACTATTTCCTGAATATTACACTCTGATAAAATTAGTGTGAAACTATTATTGGCCGTTTTGCGGAAGTCGAGTAATTGATTGATAAGATTCAATAAGCGATCCGAATTTTGCCTCATAATAACTAGATCCTCCCGTACGTCATCCGCCAGAGGCTTATCTTTCAAAATACACTCCAAAGGACCTTTGATTAACGTCAGCGGAGTTCGTATTTCATGTGCTACATTCGTAAAAAAGTTTATCTTGGCAGAATAAAGTTCACGTTCTTTCCTTTGTTCAAACTTCTCCATCTGCCTCATGTGCTTGCGAGCCATACGACGTCTGGAATATCGTATAATAAAATAAAAAATGCACAATGATAAAAGAACATAAACAGCGCAAGCCCATCCCGTCAAATAAAATGGCGGACGAATATAAATATGTAATTTTAAAGGTGCATCATTCCAGATTCCATCACTATTCACTCCTTTCGCATAAAGGGTATACGAACCATAGGGCAAATTAGAATAACTGATTAATGACCCTCTTGCTTCATACCACTCTTTATCAAATCCTTCCAACTTATATAATAGTTTGTTCTGATCCAAAGTAGAATATCCCAGTGTTGCAAAGCGAAATGAGAAGGAATTTTGAGATGCGGTCAGTTCTATAGAATCTGACACCGTTATACTCTGTTTCAAAGGTGAATCTTTGGTATTCGGCACTACTTCTTTATTGAATATCATAAAATCCGTAATCACCAGAGGAGATACATAATCATTATCAATAAAAGTAGATGGATCAAAAGATATAAGCCCTGCAATACAACCAAAATAGATTCTTCCATCCACCGTTTGATGACTTGAACGATAATTAAATTGATTGCTCAATAGTCCATCGGCAATAGTAAAGTTTTTAATGACTTTTGTTTCCGGCTGAAAACGAACCAACCCTTTATTAGTAGTCAGCCAGAAAATGCCCCGCTTATCTTCTACAATCTGATGAACAACATCACTTGGTAATCCGATAGAATTCGAATCATAGTGTTCGAAAGTCCCGGAATCTGAAACTAACCGGCAGAATCCCCCACCTTCGGTAGTAAACCATAACTGGTGACGGCTATCCTCGAATATACTCAAAACTTTATCATAAGGTAAACTCAATGAGTCATTTTCCTTATGATAGAAATGAATACACTTTCGTTTCTCTGTTTCCAACTTATACACACCATTAAAAGTTGCCAGCCAAAGGTGTCCTTTTAAATCTTCATGCAAATCATAGATCAAAGTCGGTGGAACTGATTCAACTCGCGAAAAGCGGTCATTCTCATTATGATATTCAAATAGTCCGTCAGCAGTTCCCAAATATATTTTGCCGGACGCCGTACGTCGAATCACAAAAATATCATTGGAACTCAATCCGCAGGAATCTTTTTTCCGGTAAGTTTTCACTGTATTTGTCTGCAAATTGATTCGATTAAGTCCTCCTGAAAACGTACCTACCCATAAAAAGCCATTCTCCAGACATAATCCATGGACATTATGGTAAATAGACTGATGATGGAATGGTTTCAATTCCTTCGTCACGGGATTATAATGAAACAAGCCCTTATCCTCCGTACCGATCCATAAATTTCCTTTTTCATCTTCCACGATTTCACGAACACGTTCACCTAATTCTTCCATCCCTCTATGAGGGTATATTTTCTCAAAGAACGTATATTGTTTAGGATAATAGTTTATTCCTCCAAAATAAGACCCAATCCACATTCCTCCTTCTTTATCTTTATATAAAGAATAGACAACATTATCTGATAATGCATAGGAAGTTCCCGCCAAACTTTGGATATGGGTTATAGCACCATTCTTGATATTATAAGTATAAATACCGGATTCTGTACCGATCCATAACTCGTTTTCAGAGTAAAGTGCTATTTCCCGTACATAAATATCATCTCCTTTATCATCTACAGATAGTAAAGTGCGGACTTGCCGGGTTGCCAAGTTAATCTCTTTCAATCCTTTAGTCAAACCGACATATAACAGATTTTCTTCCCCTTTAATTATTTTATTGACTACTTCATTCTTAAAGGGCTGGGTACCATCTTGAGCAGCAAAAGGATATACCGTGTTGAAATCATCAAGAGTAAAATATAGATTGTCCGCATAAAAAGCTCCCCAACAAGTCCCTTGATCGAACAAGAAGTTTTTCATACCGGCCCATGGTATTTTCAACTGTACCATCTTTTGTTGTTGTGGATGAAAGCAAAAAAATCCATCGGCAGAAGATATATAAATACACCCTTTATTCTCACCAATCATATATACAGAACGGTTGATACCTAAACCATCAGCGGTTTTTACATCAAAAAAATATGAGTTTTCCCGGGAAATAGAATAGATATAAACTCCGGTATCGGTACCTATCCAAATAGATCCCTCCTTATCTTCATAGAGTGCAGTAACACAATTATTCCCCAGCATACCGTTAGCCTTGCAATATATTTGAAAAGAAGTGCCATCAAAGCGATTCAATCCGTCCTTAGTACCAAACCACATAAAGCCAAGATGATCTTGCAGAATAGCATATATACTATTTTGCGATAAACCATCGTTGATGTTCCATGAACGAAAATAATACTGATTACTAGTCATTAAATTAGCGAATAGCAATACCGGATAACTAATTAATACTAATAACAAAAGTCTTTTCATAATATTAGACATTTAAAAATAAGCC
>DXOJ01000145.1 GCA_019412865.1 Bacteroides sp.
CAATGATGTCTTACCGGCATCCGGATGCGCAATAATGGCGAATGTTCGCCGTCTCAAAATTTCTGTATTATCTGCCATAGTTGTTAAATTGAGAATTGAAAATTGAAAATTAAAAAATGATACTCAAAGTGGTTTCTTTTTTATTTCTCAACTCTCAATTTTTAATTTCCAATTTCTCCAGGCATCGTTGGAGACTTTCCTCCCAATGGGGGATTTCGATGCCGAATGTTGTTTTTATTTTTGTTTTATCAAGTACGGAGTATGCCGGACGGTTGGCCTTTGCAGGATATTCAGCTGTATGCAGAGGTTTCACTTTGCAGGAGGTTATTCCCGCCAGGCGATGAATAGCCACTGTGAAATCATACCAGGAACAAACGCCTTCATTGCTGAAATGGTAGATGCCGCGGACTATACCTTTATTAATAATGGTATAGATAGCACGTGCTAGGTCATTGGCATAAGTCGGGGTTCCGATCTGGTCGAAAACAACTCCCAGACTGTCACGCTCTTTTCCAAGACGGATCATTGTCTTCACAAAATTATTGCCGAAGATGGAATAAAGCCATGCAGTACGGATTACGACTGCTTTCTCGCAATAATTCATCACGTCATATTCTCCTTCCAGTTTGGTGGTGCCATATACAGAGTCCGGACAAGGATCGCAATCCTCCGTATACGGAGTGTGTGCAGTACCATCAAAAACATAGTCGGTAGATACCTGTATCATAGCGGCTCCATTGAATTGTGCCGCACTTGCCAATTGTTTCGGTGCTTCGCAATTCAATTGATAGGCTAGTTCCGAATTATCTTCCGCTTTATCTACGGCCGTATAAGCGGCACAGTTCACGACAAGCTCAATCCGCTTCTCTGCGATATAAGCCCAAACGGCTTGCTTGTCACAGATGTTTAGTTCTTCTACATCTGTGAAATAATACGTATGTTGCGGGTTCTCTTTTGCAAGCACCTGCATCTCATTGCCAAGCTGACCGTTGGCACCCGTTACCAAAATTCTCATTTATTCATCCAGTTTTAATTCACCTTTACGGTCTTTATCATAATAGTTTGCCAACATAGAAAGGAAACTAGTGATAGCTTCCACTGCCTTAGCAGTACCTTCACTGATAGGCTTTTTTTGAAGACGAAGCAGGAGTACTCCATACAATGCCTCAAAACAGGTCTCCAATTCGGACTCTTTCTTACCGTTTTTATTCCGTAATTCTACTATAAACGGCAATGCCTTGAAATAAGCGGCACTGTAAAAAGGAAATTTAGGAGAAGAAGCCAATGCGTTATGCAACTCTGTCAGATTGATAATCACATTCTTATTAATCTGCAAATGGCCTTTTTCCCGTACTCCTTCCTCACTCATCATCGTAATCAGATTGGTATACCATTCTCTCATGGCAGGCTGCTGATCTGCCGGATAACGGGTAATTATATTTGCCTCCATCTCTTCCGGTTCACAATGATTGGCGCGGATCAAGTCTTCCTCTTGCCACATATATATAAGGTACTCGGCAATATTCTTCTCTTTCAGTTGTTGTGCTATCTGATTCATAAGTTATCTCCTAATAAAGTGATTCTCCCAACAAAGTAAAAATCAGTCCGGCAAGGGATACCAGCATTACAATACTTCCTACAACACGATTCAGTATCCAGATACCACGCAAGTTGAATTTAGTGCGCACTTTGTTCACAAAGTAAGTAATCCCCAACCACCAGGTCAATGCCCCTATAGCAATAGCAACATAGCCTGTGATTTCTTCGAACACCAGAACTCCCGGCTGCACAAAAGCAAAACGGGCGAAAAGTCCGATAAACAGGAAGATTATCAAGGGATTGGAAAGAGTGACGAAAAATGCGGTAATAAAGTTATGGAAATAAGAACCTTTGCTGGAGGAAGCCGGACGAATGGACTGCACCGGGTTGCTACGAAAGGTATATATACCAAAAAGGAGTAGCATGATGCTCCCCAATAATTGCAGATAGAAAATATTCTTATTAATATAATCGAACACAAAGCTCATCCCGTAGCCGGTGAGCAAAGCGTATGCTATATCGCTCAAAGAGGCTCCCAGACCTGTTACAAATCCATACCAACGCCCTTTATTCAAAGTCCTCTGGATGCATAATACGCCCACCGGACCGAGGGGTGCGGACACAACAACGCCAATAATAAAGCCTTTCACTAATATATCGAATATTGTCTCTATCTGAATCATGTCGCAAATATCGCACTTTTTTGTGATATGGGGATAGTATATTAACGTTTTTTCCACACAAGAATCACTATATATAGCGATAATAAGTAAAACGTACATCGAAAATAAACATATTAAATAAGGTATAGGAATTTATTCTCTATTTTTTTCCTACCACCAACGAAATTGATTATCTTTGCGCCACAGAAAAAGAGAAGAGTTTCTCCTGCAGGAACTTCAATCGTAAAATCGTAAATCGTAAAATCGTAAATATACAACATGATTCTTTTTTTCAGAACCCCTTCCAAGAGCGTGATTGCCGTAGAGAGCAACCATCAGCTCACCCCTGACGAAAGTAATAAACTCTGCTGGCTTTTTGGCGAAGCCGTGATGGAAAGTGAAGAAAACCTGAAAGGCTGTTTCGTTGGCCCACGCCGCGAAATGATCACTCCCTGGAGTACAAACGCAGTAGAAATCACCCAGAACATGGGGCTCGAAGGCATAAGCCGCATCGAGGAGTACTTCCCTGTTAAGGACGAAAATGCCGATTACGACCCGATGCTCCAACGCATGTACAAAGGACTCGACCAAAACGTATTCACAACAAACCGTCAGCCGGAGCCGATCATCTATATCGAAGATCTCGAAGTGTACAACGAAAAAGAAGGTTTGGCTCTTTCTAAAGAAGAAATGGACTACCTGAAGAAAGTAGAAAAGGACCTCGGACGGAAGCTGACAGACTCTGAAGTATTTGGTTTCGCACAAATCAACTCCGAACACTGCCGCCACAAAATTTTCGGCGGAACGTTTATTATCGACGGCGTAGAACAGGAATCTTCTCTGTTCCAAATGATTAAAAAGACGACACAGGAAAATCCGAATAAAATAATCTCTGCTTATAAAGATAACGTAGCCTTCGCTGAAGGTCCGGTTGTGGAACAGTTTGCTCCGGCAGATCATTCAAAACCTGATTTCTTCCAGGTAAAGGACATCAAAAGTGTTATCTCACTGAAAGCGGAAACTCATAACTTCCCTACTACTGTAGAACCGTTCAATGGTGCTTCTACCGGTACGGGTGGTGAAATCCGCGACCGTATGGGTGGTGGTAAAGGTTCATGGCCGATTGCAGGTACTGCTGTCTATATGACTTCTTACCCGCGCATAGAAGAAGGACGCGAATGGGAAGAGATTCTTCCGGTACGCAAATGGTTATACCAGACTCCGGAACAGATTCTAATCAAAGCATCCAATGGTGCTTCCGATTTCGGTAACAAGTTCGGCCAGCCGCTGATCTGCGGTTCGGTACTGACTTTCGAACATACGGAAAACAAAGAAGTTTATGGTTACGACAAAGTAATCATGCTTGCCGGTGGTGTTGGTTACGGTACACAACGTGACTGCCTGAAAGGCACACCGGAAGCTGGAAACAAAGTGGTAGTAATCGGTGGTGACAACTACCGTATCGGACTGGGTGGCGGTTCCGTATCTTCTGTAGATACCGGTCGTTACAGCAGCGGTATCGAGTTGAACGCCGTGCAACGTGCCAATGCAGAAATGCAGAAACGTGCCAACAACGTCGTACGCGCTCTTTGCGAAGAAGAGGTGAATCCGGTGGTTTCTATTCATGACCACGGTTCTGCCGGACACGTAAACTGCCTGTCCGAACTTGTGGAAGAATGTGGCGGAGTGATTGACATGAGCAAGTTGCCTATCGGTGACAAGACTTTGTCTGCTAAAGAAATCATCGCTAACGAGAGTCAGGAACGTATGGGTCTGTTGATTAAAGAAGAAGCCATTGAACATGTACGTAAGATTGCCGAACGCGAATGCGCTCCGATGTACGTAGTCGGTGAAACAACCGGCGATCATCGCTTCGCTTTCCAACAGGCTGACGGTGTACGTCCGTTCGACCTTGCCGTAGAACAGATGTTCGGTTCTTCTCCCAAGACATATATGATAGACAAAACAGTGGAACGTCATTACGAAATGCCGAAATACGAATTGTCTAAACTACATGAATATCTGACAAATGTATTGCAGCTTGAAGCTGTAGCCTGCAAAGACTGGTTGACAAATAAGGTAGACCGCTCGGTAACAGGTAAAGTGGCTCGTCAGCAATGCCAGGGTGAACTTCAGTTGCCGTTGAGTGACTGTGGTGTCGTAGCACTCGACTACCGTGGCGAAAAAGGTATCGCTACCTCTATCGGACATGCTCCGCAAGCAGCATTAGCAGATCCGGCTGCCGGCTCTATTCTTTCTGTATCCGAAGCGCTGACCAATCTGGTTTGGGCTCCAATGGCAGAAGGTATGGACAGTATTTCACTGTCTGCCAACTGGATGTGGCCTTGCCGCTCTCAAGAAGGTGAAGATGCCCGTCTTTACACAGCTGTCAAAGCATTGAGCGATTTCTGCTGCGCACTGCAGATCAATGTTCCTACCGGAAAAGACTCTCTGTCTATGACACAGAAGTATCCGAACGGTGAGAAAGTGATTTCTCCGGGAACTGTGATTGTTTCTGCCGGTGGTGAAGTTTCCGACGTAAAGAAAGTGGTATCTCCGGTATTGGTTAACAATGAAAAGACTACGCTTTATCATATTGATTTCAGCTTCGATGAACTGAAACTGGGTGGTTCGGCTTTCGCACAATCTCTGGGTAAAGTTGGTGACGAAGTACCTTGCGTACAAGATGCCGAATATTTCCGCGATGCTTTCCTTGCCGTACAGGAACTTATCAACAAAGGCCTGATCCTTGCAGGACACGATATTTCTGCCGGTGGTTTAATTACGACATTGCTCGAAATGTGCTTCTCTAATGTAGAAGGCGGTATGGAAATCAGCCTCGACAAGATGAAGGAACAGGATATCGTTAAGATTCTGTTTGCTGAAAATCCGGGTATCGTTATCCAGATCAGCGACAAGCATAAGGATGAAGTGAAGAAGATTCTGGAAGATGCCGGCGTAGGCTATATGAAGTTGGGTAAACCGACTGACGAACGTCACATTCTAGTATCTAAAGATGGAGCTACTTACCAATTCGGTATCGATTATATGCGAGATGTGTGGTATTCTTCTTCTTACCTGCTCGACCGAAAACAATCTATGAACGGTTGTGCTAAAGCACGTTTCGAGAACTACAAGATGCAGCCTCTTGAATTTGCTTTCATGCCGGAATTCAAAGGTAAGCTTTCTCAATATGGTATCACTCCGGATCGTCGCACTCCAAGCGGTATCCGTGCAGCTATCATCCGTGAGAAAGGTACGAACGGTGAACGCGAAATGGCTTACTCACTCTACCTGGCAGGTTTCGACGTGAAAGACGTGACGATGACCGACCTCATCAGCGGACGCGAGACACTGGAAGATGTAAACATGATCGTTTACTGTGGCGGTTTCTCTAATTCCGATGTATTGGGTTCTGCTAAAGGATGGGCAGGCGCATTCCTGTTCAACCCGAAAGCTAAAGAAGCATTGGATAAATACTATGCACGCGAAGATACATTGTCATTAGGTGTCTGCAACGGTTGCCAGCTGATGATGGAACTCGACCTTATCAACCCGGAACTGAAGAAGAAAGGCAAAATGTTGCATAACAATTCGCACAAGTTCGAATCACGCTTCCTCGGCCTTACTATCCCGACTAACCGCAGTGTGATGTTCGGCTCTTTGAGTGGAAGCAAACTGGGTATCTGGGTAGCTCACGGAGAAGGTAAGTTCTCTTTACCATATGACGAAGATAAATACAATGTGGTAGCGAAGTACAGCTATGACGAATATCCGGGCAACCCGAACGGTTCCGATTATTCTATCGCAGCACTGGCTAGCGCAGACGGACGTCATCTGGCTATCATGCCGCACCTGGAACGTTCAATCTTCCCATGGCAAAACGGTTGTTATCCGGCCGACCGCAAGAACAGCGATCAGGTTACTCCATGGATAGAAGCGTTCGTCAATGCTCGCAAGTGGGTGGAAGCGAAAATGAAATAAATCATTTCTATACTCTACAGAGGCTGGTACTTTCAATAGTATCAGCCTCTTGTTTTATTAAACTTTCCGCTCTACCGAAAGACGTTTGGCAGATACCAAAACACCGAAAACAAACAGTATATACCAATAGCTATCAAATAGTCTGTTTTCTTCATTTTTGGAGCGCTGTTATCTTTCACCAAAATTTTGTAATATCGGAAAATCTTCTTAATTTTGTCAAACTTTCCCCCTCATAAAAGATTCAATAACCCTTAAAAGTCCTATTTGTATGAAAAAATGGCTTTTTCTAATCTTATTGTTTCCTCTAACTTGTGTCGCGCAGACGTATCGATATCTTGGAGTGGAGGATGGGTTAAGTAACCGGCGGGTATACTGCATTCAAAAAGATAAAACCGGATACATGTGGTTCCTCACGCACGAAGGTATTGATCGATACAATGGAAAAGAGTTTAAGCGATATAAGTTAATGGATGGTGACGTAGAAGTGAACTATCTGTTAAATTTAAACTGGCTTTATATCGATCAGGAAGGAGTCTTATGGGAAATCGGAAAAAAAGGAAAAGTATTCCGGTATGACCAGATTCACGACTGCTTCAGCCTTGTATATAAATTACCGATGGAAAGTTTCAGCGAACAGCCGGACCCGGTCACTTATGCCTGGCTCGACCAGAACAAACACATCTGGCTGTGTAATAAGGATACCATCTTCCTCTATAACACGGAAACTCAACAAGTCACCCATATAAAGAATGATATAAGTGAAGACATCACAGACATTGAACAGATAGACGAATCGCATTTCTTCATCGGTACGGAAATGGGTATCCATTATGCGAAACTGGAAAATAATGCACTTGAGCTTATCAATTGTGATAAGTTGGAGAGTGTGAAAGCCCAGGTCATCGATTTACATTTCGACAAAAAGATTCGTAAACTATTCATCGGAACTTTCCTGCGGGGAATCATGATTTACGATATGAATACCAAATCTGTTATACGTCCGGAACAGAACCTGAAGGATATTAGTATCACACGATTCAAACCGCTAAATGACAAAGAGTTATTGATAGCTATAGATGGTGGAGGAGTGCACAAGATGAATGTGGATACTTATCAAATAGTACCCGATATTGTTGCTGATTACAACAGTAACAATGGTATGAACGGTAACAGTATTAATGATATCTTTGTGGATGATGAAGAACGGATATGGCTGGCTAATTACCCCATCGGAATCACAATACAAAACAACCGCTATACCAGTTACAAATGGATTAAACACTCTATTGGCAATAAACAGTCTTTAATTAATGACCAAGTAAACTCCATTATTGAAGACAGAGACGGAGATTTATGGTTCGCAACGAACAATGGTATCAGTTTTCTCAATTCAAAGACCGGACAATGGCGATCGGTGCTTAGCGCTTTTGAAGAGTCGCAAGGTAATAAAAGTCACATCTTTCTTACTATATGCGAAGTGGCTCCCGGAACTATCTGGGCAGGCGGGTACTCTTCCGGTGCTTATCAGATAGATAAAAAGACATTCAACGTCAGCTATTTCATGCCGCCTTTGTACACTCATACAAACAAGCGGCCGGATAAATATATACGTGATATCCGTACAGATATGCAGGGGTATATCTGGTCAGGAGGATTCTACAACCTCAAGCGTATTAATCTGAAGACGCAGGAAGTACGGTTTTATGATGGATTAAATTCCATTACCGCCATCGTTGAGAAGGATGAAAAAAGTATGTGGATCGGTAGTGCCACCGGCCTATGTCTTTTAGATAAAGAATCCGGTAAATTCGAGCGTATAAAACTTCCGGTAGAATCAAGTTATATCTACTCCCTGCACCAGGCAAAAAATGGATCATTATATATAGGTACCAGCGGATCGGGACTCTTGATTTATGATATTAACAAAAAACTGTTCACTCATTACCACACAGAAAACTGTGCTTTAATATCTAATAATATCTATACTATATTATCGGATGCCGATAGAGACATACTGATGAGTACAGAAAGCGGGCTGACAAGCTTTTACCCCAATGAGAAGAAATTCTATAACTGGACCAAAGATATGGGATTGATGACTACACATTTCAATGCACTGTCGGGTGTTCTCCGGAAAAACAATAAATTTATTTTAGGGAGTTCGGACGGAGCTGTGGAATTTGATAAGGACATGAAATTGCCCAGAGGCTATTCTTCTAAAATGATTTTCAGCGATTTCAAGCTTTTCTATCAGACAATCTATCCGGGCGATGAGAATTCTCCGTTGAAAGCAAGTATCAATGATACAAAGGTATTGAAATTAAAATACAATCAGAATATATTCTCTTTGCAGGTTTCTTCTATCAACTATGACTATCCTTCCAACATTCTTTATTCCTGGAGGCTGGAAGGTTTCTATGATGAATGGAGCAAACCCGGAACGGAGAATACGATTCGTTACACCAATCTTGCTCCGGGCACATATACGCTAAGAGTACGCGCCATCTCCAATGAAGACAAACGCATCATGCTTGAAGAAAGAAGTATGGATATTGTCATAGCCCAGCCTTTCTGTTTGACATTCTGGGCTGTATTGGTTTATACAGCTTTCCTTTGTCTCATTGCAATCGTTCTATTGCGTATCCTGATTTTAAGAAAGCAGCGTAAAGTCTCTGACGAGAAAATACATTTCTTTATCAATACGGCGCATGATATCCGTACTCCATTGACACTTATCAAAGCACCTTTGGAAGAACTACGCGAAAAAGAGGAGTTGAGCAAAGAAGGTATTTCGAACATGAATACGGCATTACGAAACGTAAATGCCCTGTTGCGCCTGACGACCAATCTTATCAACTTTGAGAGAGCGGACGTATATTCTTCCGAGCTATATATTTCAGAGCATGAACTAAACACGTTTATGAATGAAATATTCAATGCATTTCAGCAGTACGCCAACATCAAACACATCAATTTCACTTATGAAAGTAATTTCAGGTATATGAATGTATGGTTTGATAAAGAGAAGATGGAGTCTATTTTTAAGAACATCATTTCGAATGCATTGAAATATACTCCTGAAAATGGAAATGTACAGGTTTTCGTTTCTGAATCAACAGATTCATGGAGTGTGGAAGTCAGAGACACGGGAATCGGAATTCCGGCTAACGAACAAAAGAAGTTGTTCAAGCTCCATTTCCGCGGCAGCAATGCTATTAACTCCAAAGTAACGGGAAGCGGTATCGGTCTGATGCTTGTATGGAAGTTAGTCCGTTTGCATAAAGGAAAGATCAATCTGTCAAGTATCGAAAACCAAGGATCAGTTATCAAAATAACGTTCCCCAAAGATAGCAAGCGTTTCCGGAAAGCACATCTGGCAACTCCGAGCAAACTACGTATAGAAATCGAAAACGTTCCGTCTTCATCGCCTGAAATTTACGAAAACGCGCAGAAGAAAGAGAACATAAATCATCGTCGTATCTTAATTGTGGAAGATAATGATGAGTTGCGCAACTATCTGTCGCAAACGTTATCCGAAGAATATGTCGTACAGGTTTGTTCCAATGGAAAAGAAGCACTGACGATTATTCCCGAGTACAAACCGGAGCTGGTTATTTCAGACATTATGATGCCGGAAATGCGAGGTGATGAATTATGTCAGGCTATCAAGAACAATATCGAGACTTCCCACATCCCTGTTATCCTGCTGACTGCTTTGAATAATGAGAAAGATATTCTCTCGGGACTTCAGATTGGTGCGGATGAATACGTTGTGAAGCCATTCAACATTGGTATATTGAAAGCAAATGTGGCCAATCTATTGGCTAATCGTGCACTTTTGCGCAGCAAATACGCAAACCTGGATCTGAATGATGAGGAAAATGATGAAGACTGCATTAACTGTTCACAGGATATTGACTGGAAGTTTATTGCAAACGTCAAAAAGAATGTGGAAGACAACATCGACAATCCGGCTCTGACGGTAGATGTGTTATGCAGCCTGATGGGAATGAGTCGCACAAGTTTTTACAATAAATTAAGAGCATTAACCGATCAGGCACCGGGAGATTATATCCGGCTGATTCGTCTGAAACGTGCCGTACAATTACTAAAAGAAGACACACATAGCATAACAGAAATTGCAGAAATGACGGGATTCAGTGATGCCAAGTACTTCCGCGAAGTATTTAAGAAGCATTTTAATGTAAGCCCCAGTCAGTATGGCAAAGAGAAAAAAACAGCTAGTAAGGAAGGAGGAGAAAAGAAAGAATGAACATTTATCTCGAAGCATTTGGAATCTTTTTTAAAATAGGCGCCTTTACCATTGGAGGAGGGTATGCAATGGTGCCACTGATTGAAAATGAAATTGTCACCAAGCGAAAATGGATTGCGCAGGAAGATTTTATAGACCTGTTAGCTATCTCCCAATCCGCTCCGGGAATTCTGGCAGTCAATATTTCTATCTTCATAGGATATAAACTGCGTGGCATCCGGGGAAGTATTATCACAGCATTGGGTACTGTTTTGCCGTCTTTCATTATTATATTAGCTATCGCCCTGTTCTTTCATAGCTTCCAAGACAATCCGATAGTGGAACGTATTTTTAAAGGAATTCGCCCGGCAGTGGTGGCACTCATCGCGGCGCCGACCTTTACCATGGGACGATCCGCAAAAATCAACCGCTACAATCTGTGGATTCCTGTTGTCTCGGCATTATTAATCTGGCTGTTGGGCTTCTCCCCTATCTGGATTATCATTGCTGCCGGTGTAGGAGGGTTCCTGTGGGGAAAACTTAGAAAAGTCAAGAGCTAAGAAAGGAGAGTTACCGTAAAAGTAGTGTAATCCATACCTACTTTTATTATATAAATAAATTATAGTGATATCATCATTAAT
>DXOJ01000146.1 GCA_019412865.1 Bacteroides sp.
ATTGAAGATATTTTGTGCCAACTTTCCGTAACTCGTTGATTTTGCTTATGTTTGTAGGTAAAATAAAGAATGAAGTGAATGAATATGTCTACACAGCTATTATATAATGATTTCCCTACTTTTTTGCGGAAATATTTTCCTTACAAAGTACAAAAGATTTCATTGAATGCAGGTTTCACTTGCCCCAATCGTGATGGTACAAAAGGGTGGGGTGGATGTACCTATTGCAATAACCAGACTTTTAATCCGGATTATTGCCGGACAGAGAAATCTATTGCTATTCAATTGGAAGAAGGTAAATGCTTTTTTGCCCATAAATATCCGGAAATGAAATATTTGGCCTATTTTCAGGCCTACACCAATACATATGCGGAGTTGGAAGGCTTGAAGCGTAAGTATGAGGAAGCATTGGCGGTGGATGGGGTAGTCGGGCTGGTGATTGGTACGCGTCCCGATTGTATGCCGGAAAGTTTGTTGCATTATCTGGAAGATTTGAACAAACATACGTTTCTCATGGTAGAATATGGGATCGAAAGCACTTGTGATGAAACCTTAAAACGCATCAATCGGGGGCATACTTATGCAGATACAGTAGAAGCTGTGTGTCAGACAGCGGCCTGTGGTATCCTGACAGGTGGACATATCATCCTCGGACTTCCGGGAGAAACACATGATACAATGGTGGCACATGCCGAAATTCTTTCCGATCTGCCTTTAGCTACACTTAAAATCCATCAGTTACAGTTGATCCGTGGTACGCGAATGGCGCATGAGTATGACGTAACTCCTGCTGGCTTTCATTTGTTTAACGAGGTTGAGGAATATATTGATCTGGTGATTGATTATGTAGAACATCTCCGTCCCGATATGGTTGTGGAACGTTTTGTTTCCCAATCTCCTAAAGATTTATTAATAGCTCCGGACTGGGGATTGAAAAATTATGAATTTGTAGCTCGTTTACAAAAAAGAATGAAAGAAAGAGGTGCTTATCAAGGTAAGAAGTATAGGGATTCGGAAAAAAGGATTATTTTTGCAAACGATAAACTTACCACTTAATAAATAGCTGTTTTGCGGAGTATAGAATAGTGGAAGAAATATTTAATGGATTTGAAAGATGGAAAGTAAAACAAGAATTAAAGGAAATGTCCACTATGTGGGAGTAAATGACCGTAACAAGCACAGATTTGAAGCGATGTGGCCATTGCCCTATGGAGTTTCATATAACTCTTATCTGATTGATGATGAAATGGTGGCATTGGTAGATACGGTAGATATCTGTTATTTTGAAGTCTACTTGCGTAAAATCAAGCAAGTGATTGGAGAACGTCCCATTAATTATTTGATTATAAATCACATGGAACCGGATCATTCGGGATCTATCCGATTGATTAAACAACATTATCCGGAAATTATTATCGTGGGTAATAAGCAAACATTCGGTATGATTGAAGGTTTCTATGGGGTAACCGGTGAACAATATCTGGTAAAGGACGGTGATTTCCTCGCTTTAGGACGTCACAAACTGCGTTTTTATATGACTCCAATGGTGCATTGGCCGGAAACGATGATGACTTTTGATGAAACGGATGGAGTTCTTTTCTCCGGTGACGGATTCGGATGTTTTGGTACGGTGGATGGCGGATTCCTGGATACTCGGATCAATGTAGATAAGTATTGGGGAGAAATGGTCCGTTATTACTCTAATATCGTTGGTAAATACGGAAGCCCCGTGCAAAAGGCTTTGCAGAAATTGGGCGGACTTCCCATTTCTGCCATTTGTTCTACTCACGGACCGGTATGGACGGAGAATATTGCAAAGGTGGTCGGTATATATGATCGTTTGAGCCGTTATGATGCGGATGAAGGTGTTGTTATTGCTTACGGAAGCATGTATGGAAATACGGAGCAGATGGCGGAAGCTATTGCTGAAGAGCTTTCTGCACAGGGGGTTAAGAATATCGTTATGCATAACGTAACAAAGAGTCATCCTTCTTATATCATAGCGGATATTTTCCGTTATAAGGGATTGATTATCGGTTCTCCTACGTATAGTAATCAGATATTTCCGGAGGTGGAAGCGCTGCTTTCAAAGATTCTGCTGCGTGAGGTGAAGGGACGCTATTTGGGTTACTTCGGTTCTTTTGCATGGGCAGGTGCTGCGGTGAAACGTCTGGCGGAGTTTGCTGAAAAGAGTAAATTCGAATTGATCGGTGATCCGGTGGAGATGAAGCAGGCTATGAAAGACCTGACTTATACCCAGTGCGAAAATCTGGCACGTGCCATGGCGGACCGTTTGAAGAAAGATCGTTAAAACAGTGAATGAGATAATTTATTAACTAACCTATAAAATAATCGACTTATGAGACTTATTATTCAGCCGGACTACCAGTCCGTATCTCTGTGGGCTGCACATTACGTTGCCGCTAAAATAAAAGCTGCCAATCCAACCCCCGAGAAACCATTTGTATTGGGCTGTCCCACCGGATCATCTCCTCTGGGCATGTATAAAGCTTTGATCGACCTGAATAAGAAAGGAATCGTTTCCTTCCAGAATGTGGTAACATTCAACATGGACGAATATGTAGGATTGCCGAAAGAACATCCGGAAACCTATTATTCTTTCATGTGGAATAACTTTTTCGGTCATATCGACATTAAACCCGAGAATACTAATATTCTGAATGGTAACGCTCCGGATCTGGATGCAGAATGTGCACGTTACGAAGAAAAGATCAAGTCATACGGTGGCATCGACCTGTTCATGGGTGGTATTGGTCCTGACGGACATATTGCATTCAACGAACCGGGATCTTCATTGACTTCACGCACTCGTCAGAAAACGTTAACAATGGATACCATCATTGCTAACTCCCGTTTCTTTGATAATGACATCAACAAAGTTCCTAAGACTTCTTTGACAGTGGGAGTAGGTACTGTGCTTTCTGCAAAAGAAGTGATGATTATTGTAAATGGTCATAACAAAGCTCGTGCTTTGTATCATGCGGTAGAAGGTGCTATCACACAGATGTGGACAATCAGTGCATTGCAAATGCATGAAAAGGGTATTATCGTTTGTGATGATGCTGCTACAGCTGAATTGAAAGTGGGTACTTACCGTTACTTCAAAGATATCGAATCTGCTCATTTGGATCCGGAATCATTGATTAAGTAAGATTCTATCCTCTGAATGGATTCCATCAAAAGAATGGGCTGCTTCCGTATCGAACGGAGGGCAGCCCTTTTTTTGATAGAAAGATTGATTCCGGTGGAAAGATATTAATTCTCTTCCAGCCATCCTTTCCCTTGCCGGATGATTTCCGGCTCGTCGTCGGTACATTTCACTACGGTAGAAGGTTCTATACCTCCGATACCTCCGTCAATGACCAGATCAACGATGTCACCGAACTTCTCATCTATCAGTTCGGGATCTGTCATATATTCCAAATCCTCATGCTCTTCGTGGGGCAGTGTGGTAGTCATAATGGGAGCATCCAGCAGGCGTGCGATTTCGCGGATGATGTTATTATCCGGCATACGGATACCCACTTCTTTCCGGTTGCGGAAGATTTTGGGCAACCGGTTGGTTCCGTTCAAAATAAAAGTAAATGGCCCCGGAAGATTATGCTTCATCAGCTTGAAGATATTATTGTCTACTTTCGCATATTCGCTGATGCTACTCAGGTCATAACAGATGATAGACAGGTTGTTCTTTCGAGGGTCTATCTCTTTGATCCGGCATATCCTTTCTATGGCACGTTCCTTCAAACCATGACAGCCGATGGCGTACATCGTATCAGTGGGATAGATAATCAGTCCGCCGTCATTCAGGATATCGATGATTCGTTGTAAATCCTGCGGGTTATTATTTTTGTCATATAGCTTCAGAAGCATAATTCATTCTCCTTCTTTCTTATTTGAGTTTCTTTTTTAAGAAATCCAGTGCCTTTTCTGCAGCTTTCTCTGTCACCTTTTGTTTGATTGAATCCTTATTGGCGGTAGCGGCAGAGTCCAGTCCCAGTTTCTGTCCGAGTTTGCTGATAGCTTCATCGGCTACAGCTTCGACAGCTTGGTTGGCCATGCTTTTAGTATCGACGCTGACTTTCGGAGAGGTAAATGAACCTCCGATCTTCAAGTCAAGAGTCCTTAGTTTAGAGATATTGCCTACAGATGCGGGCAGCTTCACTTTTCCGGAATAGTCGATGGTTTGATCGAGGCCTGTGCTACCGGAAAGATTCAATGTGTAGTCTCCCATCTTGATATCGAACGGTTTGGTTTCTACGCGTCCGTCTTTGATGGTGAAATCCAGTGTCATATCTTTCACCTTCATGTCTTTCAGACTTGGCTGTTTAACGGCATCGGCTATCTCGTCAATTGCTTTCACTCCGCTTAAACTAAGATCACGGGTGGAAAGGCTGCCATCACCTTGCATTGTATTCAGTACAGGGCTCATGGTTGCATCCAGATCTGTCAGTACATTGATACTTCCGGAGAAATTACCTTTCAGGTTTTCGAAGATAGGAGCCATCTTCTGCACCATATCCAACTCTTTGTAAGCTTGTGCGAAACCGATATTGGAGAGTTTGAATCCGGCTTTCATTTCCGGCTTCTTTACGTTGGCAGTGGAGTAGTAGCCGTTCATGACCACGTTGCCACCCATGGTGTTCATGGAGAGATTTTTCATATCCACTTTGCCATCTTTTATCACAAGCTTACCGTTCATATTATTGAAAGACATCTTATCGAATAACACCTGTTTCAGGTTAGCGTCCATTTGGAAGTCGATGTTGCGGGGAACTTCCATAATACCCGTGGCAGCTGTAGCTACGGAGTCGGTAGACGCAGTTTCTGATGCAGTCGTTTCATCCGCAGAAGCGGTTATGAAGTCGTTCAGATTAAAATAGTTGGAACGGATATTCAGGTTCCCTTTCAATGTAGTACCCTTCAATGCGTAACCGATATAGTTTTCAAACCTGCTGTCGGCTGTGATATCATTCTTCCCGATGTTGACGGTTGTTTCGCTCAACTGGAGGTATTTCGGGGTGAAAGTGAAAAGGGACTTCTTGATTTCTACGTCCGGCATATCTTTCATTTTGAGTTTCATACCCGTCAGTCCGATAGTGCCCGAAGCTTGCATACGTTCGTATTCCTCTTTTTCGATATAGGAAAGTCGTCCCGACATTTGCATATCAGCATCAATGGTACCGTTCAACTCCATGTCTCCAAGTGGATAGACTTGTTTGATCATGCCTAAGTTGAGAATCCCTTTAGCTTCAGCTTTAAAGTCCGGATCGCTGACCGGCGTTTTCACATTAGCCGTCAGGCTAAACGGATTTCCGGCAAGACGGAAACTGAAAGGATTGATATTGACCGTAGTCAGGTCGATATTTCCTCCCGGGTTCTGGACGTTGGCACTGATATTGATTTGATCCACTCCTGCTGGTAAAGCCGGATAGCGGAACATGGCATTCTTGACTTGCATATCAATGTTGAATGCAGGAACGGTGTCGCCTTGCAAGATACCTTTGGCCGTTGCAGTAAGCGTAGCGGTTCCGTCTGTTTTCAGACTGGAGAATTCCGTTGCATAAATGGCTGGGATCAGTGACAGGATTTCCTTAAACCCGATATCGTTCGTGTTAAGTTTCAGGTCCATGTCGATAGCCGGATCTTTCAAAGCTACCCAACCGTCGATACCTGCCTGAATGGCGTTGAGGCGGATGGTGTTGTCTTTTAATGTGTATTTATTATTGGCAAGGTCGGCATCCACATCCATTGTTGCGGAGATATTGGCATTGGCAAGGAAAGGGATTCCATTCATCTTGTAAGTAAGTGATTGGGTTTCCGCCTCCAGTTTCAGAGTAGTACGGTCACTTCCTAAGTCTCCGGCGCAGATTGCGTTAAAGTCGCGGATATCAGCATACATCTTCCCTTGTTGATCGTCATAAATCAGGTTCATGTTTTTGATAACAAACCGTTGTAGCTTTACTTTGAAAGGAGAAGATGCTTCTTCTTCTGAAACAGGAGTTTCGGCAGTTGCTGTTGTATCCGGTTTCATGATATCCCAGTTGGCACGTCCGTCCGGCAATACAATGGCATGTAACCGTGTATCTTCAATAAATATTTTAGAAATATCGTAACCGCTATCTCCGAAAAGAGAGAATAAGTTGACTGCGGCAGTAACTTCTCCGGCCTGTACAAGGGTGTCATTGGCGAATTCACCAGTACCTTTCAACCAGAAATCTTCGAGAGTGACAGAAGCCTGTGGAAAGTTACGGAACAGGCTAATGTTAAGGTTCTTAAAGTCAAATTGTGCATTAAGCATTTTGTTGCCTTCTGTTTTTACAATGTCGGCTATCTTTCCTTGGAAGGCGAAAGGAAGAAGGAACATCAGAATGATGATGACTCCTACTGTGATTGCTGCGATTTTCAAACCTTTTTTCATTTGCTTCTATTTTAAGAGTTTGAGATATTACAAAGAACAAAACTAATAAAAGTTTTTGATTAATAGTACCTCGTTCTTGAAAAACATGTCATTATTAAACAACAATAAGATTTGGATATAAAGAAAAATAATGAATGCATATCTCTTCGCTAAATAATTTCACCACAGAGGACACGGAGGACACAGAGTTCTTTTCTCTCTTTCTGCAAGTAAAACAGAGCGATAAATACGTGAGAAGCTGTGTTACTCTATAGTGAATAAAAAATATTAAACCTCTGTGTCCTCTGTGGTGAACTCATAAATGAGCATTTACCTCATTTCGGTATTGAATTAACTTCGCCAAAGGGGCTGTTTTATTTCCCTTTTTTCTTTTTGAGTTCTTCCGCAATTCTCCATTGCAAAGCAGCTTCCCCTTCTTTACCTACCTTCAACAGGGCATCCCCGAATAGCTCATGTGCTCCGGCATGTTCCGGTTTCAGACTTGTTGCTTTGTCCAAATCTGCAATTGCTCCTTCTGTATCTTCCGTTTTTAATCGAAGTTTTCCCCGATTATAAACAGCCTTGAAGTTTGCGGGATGGAGGTTGACTGCGATGTTGAAGCAGTTTTCAGCGTCAAAATATTCTTTATTGTTGAAGAGGGTGATGCCTTTTCTCACCCAGGCGTCCACATAATTAGGGTCGAGGCTAAGGGCTTTATCGTAGTTGGCGAGGGCAGCGCGTATATCGTGGGCTTGGGTAATACATTCGTTACCCATTAATAGATATTCATGGGCATATTGTCGTATGCGTTCCTGTTGTTCACGCATTTGTTCTTTGAGTTTTTTATTTTGCTCTTTTAGTGTATTGATGATACCGAGCTTGCGGCGGATTAAACGGCGGGGAACAGGTTTTTCAATATCGTAGCGGGAATGGATAGCACGAAAAAACTGTTCCAGGCATTCTTCCATGTCTCCTTTATCGAAAGCGCGTGAAGCGGCGGCGTATTGCACATCGGCCTGTGCTTGTTTCAGAGCTTTGTCGATAGCCTGGCGGTCGTTGAAGCGTCCGGCAAAGTTTACGATTTCGGGGCGGACGAAGACGTCGGCACGGTTAATAGGTTTTTTGAGCTGAATACCGTCCAGTGAGGTACAACGGCTTAGTGCCACGTATGCTTGTCCACCTGCAAATACACCACCTGTGAAGTCGATGACTACACGGCTGAAAGTCAGTCCCTGACTCTTATGGACAGTGATGGCCCAAGCTAACCGGATGGGGTATTGGGTGAAGCTGCCTAAGACTTCTTCTTCTATTTCTTTGGTCTTTTCGTTGTAGCGATAACGGATATTGCGCCATGACTCACGCTTTACGTCACACTCTTTTCCATCATCGGTGATAACATAGATCGTTTCTTCTTCCTCATCAATTCCGGCAATGACACCAATTGTACCGTTTACCCACCTGCGGTCGAAATCATTTTTAATAAAGATGATTTGTGCACCAGGTTTCAGTACGAGTTCTTGTGAAGTGGGCAAACTGCTTTCGGGGAAATCTCCTTCGATGACTCCTTCAAAAGTAATGGAGTCGCCGGGAAGTTCTGCCAGTTTCTTTTCGTTGATAGAGTCTACCGTATCTCTGCGGGTGGCCAAAGTGATATACATATCAGCTTCCGATTCTTCTATCTGACTTCCATAACGGGTGTTCAGTAGTTGCAGATCGGCCGCTCCGGCTGTATTGTTCCGGATATGGTCGAGGACACCGACAAAAACGGGGTCTGTTTGACGGTATACTTTTTGAAGTTCGATGGATACCAGATCTATCTGTCCGAATACTCTGGCAGAGAAAAAGTAGGGAGTGGGATAGAAGCGATTCAATATTTCCCGTTCGTCGTTCTTTACGACGGGTTCCAGTTGGAATACGTCGCCTACTAATAACAGTTGTTTCCCGCCGAAAGGTTCGCGCAGATTGTGAGAGTATACACGTAGGATTCGGTCGATGGCATCAATGATATCCGCCCTTACCATTGAAATTTCGTCGATGATGACCAGTTCTATTTGTTCCAACAGCTTCCGATGAGGCTTGGTGTATTTGAAAAATTCATGGATACGACCACGCTGGAGACTCAAGTTCGGGTCATCCGGCAGCAGCGGATAGAAAGGGAGTTTGAAGAAACTGTGCATCGTACTTCCTCCGGCGTTAATCGCGGCAATCCCGGTTGGTGCAAGTACGACATGCTTCTTCTTGGTATGCTCGCAGACATAACGCAAGAATGTAGATTTTCCTGTACCGGCCTTTCCTGTTAGAAAGACCGATTGACGGGTATATTGAATTAGGTTCAATGCATCCTGAAATGCGGCGTTATCAGTATCTACGCTCATATTAGCATATTGATTAAATAATTCCGAAATGCTTCATTGCTTTGCTGATTCCGTCCTCATCTATTGAATCTGTAACATAATCGGCAGCGGCTTTCACATCTTCCTTAGCTTGTCCCATGGCTACTCCAATAGCCGCATGGCGGAGCATGCTGATATCATTTCCTCCATCTCCGAATGCCATCGTTTCTTCCAGTTTGATATCAAAATAACGGATGATTTCATCAATCCCTTTCTGTTTGGTATCTCCTTTTGCCGTAATGTCTGCAAAGGCAGGATACCAGCGTCCAATTTCGCAGGTGGGGATAGACGGGCGGATTTCCTTTTCCTCCTCTTCCGTGATAAAGGGTGTCATCTGGATGATTTCTTTGCTTGTTGCTTCCTCGAAAGACACAGTCGGGATTACATTCACATGAAGGAAGTCATAGAATATCTTTTTCACCATTTCATCAGGTTGGCAGACAGAGATATTATGTTCTTCTACAAAAATGCAGGGAACACCTTTCTTCTCGCAGAAAGCTCCCATTGCTTTCACTTCCTCCTGTGGGATAGCGCTTTTATAAATAACTTTCTCACCAACGAAACAATAGGCTCCGTTCATGGTTATATATCCATCGATCAGGTTCCGGTCCTGCAATTCGGAAAGGTTATTGATAATGGCTTTCGGGCGCCCGGTGGCGATAAATATCTTCAGCCCTTTTGCACGGGCAGCTTCCAGTGCCTCGATGGTAGAAGACGGTATACGGTGAGTTTCAAAACTGACCAGCGTTCCGTCTATATCAAAAAATAAAGCTTTCGTCATAAATTCTTTTTTGAATTGAATACAAATGTACTACTTTTGTCTCACATAACATAAAAACATTATGCAGTATGAACTATAATTTTGATGAAATAATAAACCGTAACGGTACAGATTCCGTAAAATGGGATGCAGTAGAGAATCGTTGGGGACGCGATGACCTGATTCCAATGTGGGTAGCTGATATGGATTTCCGCACAGCTCCTTTTGTCATAGAGGCTTTGAAAAAACGCCTGGAGCATGAAGTACTCGGATATACATTTGCTTGCAAAGAATGGTCGGAGTCTATTATTAACTGGGTGAAGGAGCGCCATGGTTGGGCGATTCGTGAAGAGATGTTGACTTTCACTCCCGGTATTGTTCGCGGCTTGGCTTTTGTGATCCACTGCTTTACGCAAAAAGGAGATAAGATAATGGTAATGCCCCCTGTTTATCATCCTTTCTTTTTAGTCACTCAAAAGAATGAACGTGAAGTGGTATTCAGCCCGTTAGTCCTGAAAGATGAACAATATTATATTGATTTCAACCGCTTCCGTCAAGATATTCAAGGATGCAAATTGCTTATTCTAAGCAACCCTCATAACCCGGGTGGACGTGTATGGACCAAAGAGGAACTGTCTCAGATAGCCGACATCTGCTATGAAAGCGGCACATTGGTTATCTCTGACGAGATTCATGCTGACTTAACCCTGCCTCCATACAAACATCCTACCTTTGCTTTGATTTCAGAGAAGGCACGGATGAACTCTCTTGTCTTTATGTCTCCCAGCAAGGCATTCAACATGCCGGGATTGGCTAGTTCTTATGCAATTATTGAGAAAGACGAACTTCGTCACCGTTTCCAGACATATATGGAAGCAAGCGAGTTTAGCGAAGGACATCTCTTTGCTTATTTAAGTGTAGCAGCTGCTTACAGTCATGGTACAGAATGGCTGGACCAAGTGGTAGCATATATTAAAGGAAATGTGGATTTCACTGAAACGTATTTGAAAGAACATATTCCTGCTATCAAGATGATCCGTCCGCAAGCCTCTTACTTGATCTTTCTGGATTGCCGCGCATTGGGACTCAATCAGGAAGAACTGAACCGTCTTTTTGTAGAAGATGCTCATCTGGCGCTGAATGATGGAACAACATTCGGTAAGGAAGGCGAGGGATTTATGCGGTTGAACGTTGCTTGTCCACGTGCTACGCTGGAAAAAGCATTGAAACAGTTGGAGCAGGCTGTAATGGATTTAAAATAGTCTTTTAAGTCCATTCCCCGGTTCGGAAATAAAATCAATCCGTTCAGGGGATGAAGCTATATTTCCTGTCTCACTCTTGCTTTTTACTATTTAATTTTGTATCTTTAGTGCTTCTCATCTTCCCAAAGACAGGTAATCATATTACAAAGTGACCAATATCATCTTATAAGGTGATATTGGTCACTTTGCAATGTGCCTATTGTCCCATTGTAACGGGACGACTTACCGACTGCATAAAAAACTACTAATCTCTGTACTGAAAACCCTTAATCTTTGCACTGAAAAGTCTTAAGTACAAGATTGAAAAAGTAGTTTGTTGCGGTATGATGATATGACAATGTCTCAACTATGGCATCACATTTACCGGAATCAGCCGTACCTCACTATTCAAGCCGGAGGGTAATGGACTCCAATGTCCATAATTGGCCGGACGATAGTTCAAATCAACAATATTGATTTCTTTGAATTTGCGCCACTGCACTCCCTGCCTGTCTAATTCTGCAATTCGATTCGCAGGGAGATTCGTGACTTCTATCTCGATGTGGTTTTTTCCGGGTTTTAAGAACTGGCCCACCTTTAGTTGATAAGGCACTGCCCATGCGCATCCCGCTTCCTGTCCGTTGATGCGGACACGGGCACTTTCGCGTACATCTCCCAAATCAAGAATCCAGTCGTCGGCCTGCAAAGTCGGCAATTCGATGTCTAAGGAATAAACACCGGTTCCCATGTTCGTTTGGGCTGCCGGATGATCGATATGGGTCCATGAACAGGGGCGATCTATATCAAATGTCCCTTGAATTTCCGGTTTGCTTTCGGCGAAGTGTAACTTCCAACCATGATCCAGACGAAGACTGAAAGGTTGCTCTTTGACATACTTCCACGGTTTGGATGCCTGCAAAGGTTGTTGATATGTTTGCAGAATGATCGATTCACCGGATTTTAATTGCAGATAGACTTGTGTTTTTCCGTTTGCCTGTCTTACCTTAGCTTCACCACATTCTCCGGTCATGGGATTGAAGAGAGCGGCTGCGGCTGCATTCGTTCCCAATGTGATCCAACCGTCCACTCCTTTATTTTGCAAGGAAGAGATGAAATAGTGGTGTCCCGTATCATTCACTCTTCGGATCGCTTGTAGTCCGAATTTGGTTTTCATTTCTTCGGGAGAGATATTGCAGCTGGCCAATGTACGTGCATAATCCGTTCCTGTGATAATCTTCCCCTTTCCGATTGAAGTAACGGTTGTTTCCGAGAAAGAAACAGCCGGAAGTTGCCGGAGCGTACGCTGGTAACTTTGGCGTTTTTGTTCCAACTGACCGTATCCCGGTACATCTGTCGGATAATTTTCGAGGAATACGATAGTAGCTCCCTGTTTGGCAAGTTCATAAAGATGTGCCAATACATCACTCGGCATTAGGTGTGCAGCAGGCACTACCAATGCTTTGTAGCCTGTTCCGCCCGAAGTAACCAACTGTCCGTCTTTGAAACGTGTACTGCGAATAAAGTTATCGGAAATATAATCCCCGTCATACCCGCTGTTGTTGATGCGATGGATAGCGTCGATAAACTTAGGAGCCAGTTTATCCATGTGGTGTATCGTGAATAATAACAATCGTCCCGGTTGCTCATTCCACATATCATATACCGGAAGATAAATCAGGAAATCATTATCCGGCCGTCCCATTTGCAGAAAGCTCTGGCAACGGGTGATATAGTTAAAGAACGAAGGAGCATCACGCCAAATACTGTTTGTCGGACTCATATTGATAGAAGCGTAGAACAACCATCCGGGCCATTCGGCTTCTTTCGGAGAATACGGAGTGCCGTGGAAAAACATGTGATTGACACCGGAGACAAACATCAGATCCATATCCGGTTTGCATTGTGATAAAGAAGTGCGGAAATGCTCCGTCAGCCACGTGAATGTTTCGGAAGAAGTGTACGTCTTTCCTGCAATATGAGCACCTGAAGAAGCATATTTCAGCATAGACAGGTCCGAATCATTCTTTTTGGTCAATGAGTCCTGACGCAATCCTTCGATGTGGAACTGCGACAGTCCGAAACCTTCACATTCCGGAATATCCACGGAAGCATAGATATCAATCAGATTACCGGGCGAACCATGTGCCTGATTACGGGTGATACTACCGTTTTTGTGTGCCCAGTCTGTCCATTGATGACTGAAGTTCTCCAATAAGAGGTCGGAAATGGTTTCCCGGTAATCCGACACGATACGTCTGCTAACTTCCGGACGGTTTTTATCCAGGAATTCGGGGAAATGTTCTTCCAGTTTATACCCCCGTCTACGAGCGAACTGTTCCAGGAAATCATCCGTCCAGTCAGCTTGATAAACTTCGTATGAATCGTTGAAGAAAGTATGTGGATAACTTGTCTTGCTACTTTTGAAAGCACGGTCAAAGCGGGAAAGATAATTTTTTACTGCTTTTTTTGAGAGATGATTCATCACATAGCCTTCTCCTCCCGGAGCTGCCCGTTTCACTTTCTGCCTTGTTTTTCCGATGTAAAGAGCGATCACTTTCCATTTGCCGGCAGGCGCTTTCCATTGCAGTTTGTCTTTTTTGACGTGAGCAGTCAGGTTGATACATTTGCCTTTCTCATCATATGCCATCACCCGGCTTAGTACAGAAAATGGTTGTTGCTTGGGATCGGTCACATTAATATCCTGTTCAATCTCTTTGCCGCCCTCTATTTCGTATGTCTGGAAGATAGCCTTGGTAGCCGCATCTTCTATACTAACTTCAGGTCCGCCAAAAGGCCATCCGGTTCCGGTATTCATATCAATCTCAATACCCGTACGTTTTCCTTCCGCTTGTGTGTGCTTAAGCATTTCCATCCAGCGGGGAGAAAGGAACTGAATTTCATTCGCGTCATTGCCTTGCACCCCATAGATAGGAGTAATTTCTACTGCTCCCATTCCGGTACGTGCGTATTCTTCCAGATTATACGTCAGATTCTTTTCGTCTACGGCACTTCCCAGCCACCACCATCTGGCGCCGGGACGTGCTTCCACCGGAGTGTCCGGCCATTGTTGTGCTTGCATTACTCCACCTGCGGCGAGCAGGCAAAGGACTATCCATTGTCTTTTATTCATCATTCTTTCGGCGTATTATAATATTCTATGTTTTCTGTATCATCGGTAACAAAGAGTGGCCGTCCGTCCGGCTGTTCAAAGTGGAAACGAACACCGTCGAAGGTAATATTCCGTGCATGACGGATATAAAATCCTTTAGCTGGAATCGTGCCGAACATCCACGGTTCGGGATATACTTTTTCCTGTTCGGGCGGAACTCGTTTACCATCTTCTTCGCTGTACCCACCTTTATAATAGAGGTGAATATTACGCAAAGTCACATCCTCGATACAGGCTCCCGGTACGCCGCTGATGATAGAAGCATACCGGCTGTCGGCATTCCATACATTGATATCGCTGATAAGAATACGTTTCATGGTGCCCACAGGAGTGCCTTCAGGACTGCGCATACGTGCGCCCAACCGGAGGAAAATAGGTGCGTTGACTATATTTCTCATTGTAATATTACTGATTACAATATCTTCCAGATGTCCTCCGTCTACCGTTTCCAATGCCAATCCACGGCAATGTTCAAAGATACAGTTCGTAATCGCAATATTGCGGAAGCCTCCACTACTTTCTGTGCCGAGTTTGATGCGTCCTGTACGGAAACCATGATCGGGAGCCTGCGGTTCGTCCAACTGCCAAGTGCCGTCCATTACACTGCCTTTGTCAAAGCCGCTGACATAGCAATCACTGATCGTCACATTTTCCGTATCTTGGAAGCGTCCTAATCCATAAGAGGCTTTCAATACAATGGCATCATCCCAGGGGGAGTTCACCGTGCATTGGCTGATACGTACGTTCCGGCAGCAATCAATATCGAAACCGTCCCGGTTGGTGTCTACTTTCAGATTCAGAATCGTCAGATGATCCACTCCGGTAGCCAACAGGGCGAAATGCCCGCAATGCAGCATGGATAAATCTTTCAGGGTCACATTTCTGCAATCTTTCAGGCTGATAGCCTTATTGCCTACCCCCGGTAGGCGACTCTCTTCACGGGTCAAGCCTTTGCCGTAGATTAAGCCGGGACCACTGATCGTAATATTCTCCAGTCCGATTCCCCAAATTAAAGAGTTTTTCCAATGGCTGTGACCGAAATCCTGATACTTATTATGTTCATTCGGTTCGGCGGTATCATATCCTTCCTCTTTTCCGGGAAAGGCGGCAATGATACGGGTGCCCTGTTCCAAATAGATATGAATGTTACTTTTTAACCGGATGGAATAACACGCATATTCTCCCGCAGGTAGATATACTGTGCCTCCTCCGGCCTGTGCGGCCGCTTCAATCGCACGATTGATGGCAGGCGAATCAATCGTTTTCCCATCCGCTTTGGCTCCGAAGTCCATTACATTATAAATGGCTGCATGTAGATAGATGCAACCTATTAACAGACTGAATAATAAATAGATCCTTTTCATTTTTTGTCGATTTTGGCAAAAATATCCGGTAACATATAGTAGTTGTAATCCGCTTTTTCATTCTGTTCGTAGAAACAGAAGTAAAGCCGAGAAGGCTTGCTTCCTTCGTTTCGGGAAGAAGCCGGGGAGAGACTGCAACGTCCGGCCAGTACAGGGCGGTCGGTTCGTTTGCCTGATTCATAAAGCATCAGGGGAGTTGCATCCTTATGTCCGTCACTCAAGCGAATATCATCGGTAGGAGTGACAGCCTGCAGCGTCCGTAATTGCATACTTTCTCCGTAGTAGCAAGTGAAGGCTTGTCCCTCCACGCTGAATACATTGATGTCCGAATCCGGTTGGCAATCGCCGAAACTCCAAAATAGGGCATCGGCTTCCGGAGCAGAGGCGACTTCTACTTCCAGAATAAATCCACGACTATCGGGCAGTGCTTTCCATTGGAAGGATACTCCCTGTATCTTTTCTTTAGGTTTTAGCCAGTGGCTTTCATTTCCTTTTGATATGCCCAACCGGAAAGTGCCGGCAGGTGGCGTCAGTGCTTGTGCTTGCGCATCAATGAGCAAGATTTCCAGCAGTACGATGGTCAGGAGATGTCTTAACATAGTTGAAGTTGATATTACTTTGTTCATTCTCTTTTAGTTCAATGACATTCTTTTCTTCTGTCTTTAATGTAATTTCAGACAAGTTGAAATTCTTCGTATAGCAGATTTTGCCCGGTTTGTCGGTCTGCGCTTCGATGGCATAAAGATAGAAATTTTCCAGACGTAACGAGTCATTCCATCCCGAAGCGGAGATAAATTCGTCCACATTTTCCGCTTTTACCTTTGATACGTAGACATTGCGGAAACGCGGATAACCTTTTTCGGGAGGCGTTACCGGAGTCAGCATGATTCTCCAGTGTTCCGGGATTTCTTTCCCTTCATACTCTTTGGGTAAAGTGCTGTAACTGTAACTGGGGTTCCAGTTCAAGTCTGCCGCCAGCACATGACGGACGTTTTCCGCTTTTACTTCGGTCATATAAATGTTTTCGATTGTCCCTCCACGGTTCATGGCGCTTTTCAACCGCAGCACGGCGGAGGTGCCGATTGCTTCCAGATTATATCCCAATACATTCCGTATGCTACCGGAAGTTTCGCTTCCGCAGGTGATAAGTCCGGCACCTTTGCGGGCGATGCAATTGCGTATGACCACATTTTCCGTAGGAAGGTTCACCCGCAGTCCGTCTGCATCCCGTCCCGATTTGATACAGATATTATCATCGTTACAGTCTACATCGCAGTTTTCGACCAAGATATTGCAGGAAGAATCAATGTCGATACCGTCCGTGCTCGGACCGTGTCCACCTATATTGTTGTTGATGGTCAATCCGTCTATCGTGCAATAATCGGAGTAAAGAATCTGACATCCCCAAAAACCGGTACGCATCAGGGTAAATCCTTTCAATGTAATGTCCGAGCTACGTTCTATGAGGATGCCCCGTACCCGTTTGCAGTCATAATCCACAATCCAGCGCAATCCTTTTGCTTCGTATTCTTTCCGCATTTCCCAATATTTATCCCAAAATACTTTTCCCCGGCAGTCCAGCGTTCCTTCTCCGCTGACGGAAGCGTTCTTTTCATTGACAATGTTGATAACTGCCGCGGGCCATGTCATCTCGATTCCTGCAATCCGCGAACGGAATTCGGGATAATGATGAATGTAAGGGCTGGCCAGTAAAGTCACCCCTTTGTCCAGTTGCAGGTTGACACCGCTTTTTATGAACAGTGCGCCAGTCTGATAATATCCCGGCTGGAGAACTACCGTTCCTCCACCGCTGACGGCACAACTGTCAATTGCTTTTTGGATAGCTTCCGTGCTAAGCACCGTGCTGTCTGCTACTGCGCCAAAAGAATTAGCGGATAAAATTACATGGTTTCCGGGCATTTGCCGGCTGCCTACACTGTCGGCCCACGACAAATCCGGTTGCTGCGGAACCTGCCCCCATTCAAAGCTGTTGTTTCCTGCCTGATTGCCCGTTGGGGTGGCGCAAGCTGCTGTCAAAAGTGTGCCTGCCAATAGGAGCAGGGGAAAGATACCTTTGGTTTTCATATTTATCTAATGCCTAATTCTTAATTCTTAATACCTAATACTTATCTCCTAATTTCCGTCCGGTTTCTCTATTTCTGTGAATGGTGATTCGTTCCAGTGGAAACTATTCACATCGTCCGGCTGTGCCGGATTATAGGACGGGTCTATTTTCAGGTGTTTAGCCAGTTCCGGTACGGCTTTCTTCATTCCTTCAATCACACATTGGGCTATTTGATAGGCTCCGTATGGATTGAAGTGGGTGTTATCCTCAAAAGCTTTGGTCTGTCCCGGATAAGTGCCTGCCGGACAGTGTACGAAAGCATGTTTCGACGTTTCTGTTCCCAAAGCTTCATAAAGCGTACGGGTCATTTCGTTGAGGTCGATCAACGGAACATTTTCTTTAGCTGCCAGCCAGCGCATGGCTTCCGGATAATCTTCGTGTGTGTCACGGATATGTCCGGTTGCGTCGAAACTCCGGCGTTGGGTGGGAGTGACCAGTACAGGGTATGCTCCCCGTGTACGGGCTTCATCAATAAATGTTTTCAGGCTGGTCATAAAAGAGTAATAAGCTCCTTTGCCCGGCCCTTTTTGCTTTTGGTCGTTATGCCCGAATTCCATGAAAAGATAATCTCCTTTCTTTATCTGGCTCAATGCTTTTTTCAAACGTCCTGCGGCAATAAACGTATTGGCAGATTCGCCCGATTCCGCATAATTGGCGATACAAACGTCCGTACCGAAAAAATGAGGTATCATTTGTCCCCAGCTGGCCCATGGCTCGTTGTCCTGGTCGACTACGGTACTGTTACCGCATAGAAAAACGGTAATCACCGACGGATCGGCAGGCTCGATACTGATACTCTGGCATACGGGTGCATCGCCGTTAAATTCCAGCGTCAGTTTATCGTCCCAGTTCAGTTTGGCCTTTTCGCGGGGTTTGATTCGTACAGATTCTTTTTCGGAAATGCGGGGATTGCGTTTGTTGATGATAAATGTTTCATCTACGAATTGTCCCTTTTGGGTCGCAAGGTTATCAATGAATAGTCGGCGTGACTCGCCTCTTACAGTGGTCACTCCTGCCTGTTTCTTGCTTCCCAGGCGAACGGTTACTTGGTAGTTACCGTCCGGCACACGGACAGAAAAGAAGAAGGGTGCCTTACTGCCTTTTTCGGGAGTAGCGACGAGATCATATCCATATCCCGTCTCCTCACTGTAGCGGGGAGCATCTGCCAACTGGTATGTTTGGGCTTTCTCCTGTGCATGGATATTTGCCGTAGCCAAGAGTAGCAAGCCTATGATCGTAGCTTTCATGTAAATAATATTAATGTATATGATTTGATGGGATGCAGGGTGTGCCTGATAATTTCCCATTTAGTTAATTTTCGGTTTGAGCTCGTCAGGTGAATCTTTGGTATAAGATTTCACATCTCCCGCCACTTTGGTGAATAATGCCTGTATCAGCTCCGGAGCTATCTTTTCTGCCGGACGGAAAGCATCCGAATTCATATAATCCAGGATTGCTTTATGCATCTGGCGGGCAACGATTCGTTTTTCCGGTTGGGAAGTAATGTCCATACTGGTCATCATCAATTTACCGTTCAAGACCTTTGCTTCGAACAACATGCCGATTTTCCGGCTGATAAACCAGGTATCAATACTTTGAACCGTTGGTTGGAATATTGCCGGGAAGTCGGTGAATTGCATCACCTGCGCTTTGTTCAGCAGTTCCCACCATTGCAGATTACTATGATACTCGGTAGGGAATTCGCGGAAAAGAGGGTGATATTCATTCAGGAAAATACCGGTTGTGTGCGGCGGACGCATCTTGAACCAGGAAGTATTCCAGAATACGGGAGTGAAGTATTGTTTGACTTCTTTGCCGTATTGTATCTTTCCGGCAGCCGTAATCAGCACATTTCCTCCGTCTTGCAACACTGCCAATGCCTTGGCATCCAAGGTGTCGGTGGTATATACTGTTCCTTGTACCAGTTCCACTTGTGCCGGATATACCCAGAAATCCCAGTCGTTTACGGCATCACAGCCTTCGATACGTACTTCCAGATTTAGTTTCTGCGGTGTATCGATTCCTTCCAGAGTCATATCTACACTACCCAGAGAATAAAGATTTCCGATGGGAATGTGATGGGTGCCGACAGTTCCATGAGCATATACTTTTCCGAATTTATCCTTAATGGTATATACTGTTTTTGCACTTTCTAAGGGAGCAGCTCCGAAATGAGATACTTCAATGTCGGCATGGAATGTTTCATTGTTGGCATATACAAATTTAGGAATACGTGCCAAAGGTACGGTCGGACTGCAAAAGCGTCTGAACTGTTCTGCGTTGATATATCCTTTTTCTTCAAAGAACACGTCCAGTACACCGACTAATGCAGTTCCCTGGCCGGAATAATCATTGAGAGCCAGCAACTGGAATCCCGCATAGTCCGGAGTACGCAAGGTCTTTTCAATCTCATGTTTGTAGCAGAGTGCCTGCAATTTGCCCGAAGCCATCATAAAGTCGTGACTCTGGCTTCCCATGTGGTTATCGTTCAGAATATCCCGGAAGATTTCAAAGTTCTTCGCTTTGTTGACTCCGGTATATTTACGGATCTCATTGAAATTCGGGAATACGCACCATTGACCTGTTTCGTGTGATACATACGGTTGTTTCACCGTGTCGATTCTTGCACGATAATCCGATTCACTTTCCGGTTGCGCACCTGCCCAACTAAGTCCGCGTGCGCCGGCTTTCACATGATACTCATTGTGAGGTTGCCATTGCCAGCTGTTTCCAACGGAAGCTCCTGTGTATACACGACGCGGATCGGTTGCTTTCCAATAATCCACGAATTTGCTGACCCATGCCACCCAACGACCGGAAGGCTCATTGCCGCAAGCCAGCATACAGTAGGAAGCGTAATTCCCATATTCCTTGGTCAGTGCAATGGTTTCGTCCATCAGGTATTTGTCAATCGGTTGTCCGTTACCCAGTCTCGGACCGTGGTTCGGCCAGCTCGGTCCTTCCGGTTGCAGATAGAAACCGACCAGATCGGCAGCGATGAAAGCTGCTTCCGGCGGACAGAAGGAGTGGAAGCGCATGTGATTCAGGCCATAGTTACGACAAATGCGGAACACCCGTTCCCAGGAAGCTACATCCATCGGCGCATAGCCTGTCAATGGGAAGTCACAGTTTTCCACCGTACCGCGAAGCATCGTTTTGCGGCCATTTACATAAAACCATTTCCCTTCTATCTTGAAATTACGCATACCAAACTGTACTTGTCGCGTGTCAGTTTGTTTGCCGTTGGTCAATTTTGCCGTCAGTTTATAAAGTGCCGGACTGAATTCATCCCACGTCAGAAACTCTTTTCCCATCGGAAGTTCCATTTCTACCGGATTATCTCCCGGACGGATGTTGAAACTTTGATGTACGGGAGCCACTTTGTGCTGAATGTCCGTGTTAAAGCTCTCGGCGGAAAGGGTGATCTCTCCCTTGGTGGAAGAAGCAGACCGTATATTCATGCGAACCAGCGCTTTCTGATTGCTCAAATCGGGATATACCTGAATATCTTCTAAATGAACTTTGGGAGTGGCTTGTAATTCGATTCGTCCGACGATACCGTTCCAGTTACCTTGTGTCTGGTCGGTGATGCTGTGAGAATCTGGACCTACGTTGATTTCTTTGATTCTATTATCGATACGGATGGTAATCAGGTACGTTTTTCCGGGGGTGGTTGCAGCAGTCAGGTCATAGACATGGGGAACACAAAGACTGTTTTGCATACCAAGCTCCTGTTGATTTACCCATACAGTAGTTTCGATGTGCGGACGTTCCAGAAAAAGAGTGATTCTTTCTCCTTTCCAGTCAGCCGGGATTGTCACTTTCTTTTGATACCAGGCCACACCTACATAATGTTTGTCGGGAGTCAGAAAGAAGGGTAGCTTTACTTGTCCCTCTATCCTGTATTTTTCCATATATGGGTTGAAGTAGTAAGAACTGTCGTAGAGGCTTCCGGTCCATTGGGTATGGACGGTCACTTCATCTCCTTTCAGTTTTTCGGGCATGGAGCCGGGCAGGTTGATAGAATCGTCGAGGGATTTTTTGAACCATTGTTCCTTGACGCCGGTATCTTCCCGGTCTATCCGGAAATTCCATTTGCCGGATAAGCTGAAAGAGTGATTTTGTCCCGCTACGGTCAGTATGGAGATAAATACGATAGCAATACTTACTAAAAGTCGTTTCATGATATATAGAGTTGATATGTTTTTCATTCTTTTTTAAATCTGCCGCTAAAGTAGAGCTTTTTAAGGGTTTAGTAAATAGAAAGATGTACAGATACATAGAATATTGTATCAAAATGGACATCTAAAAGCGTTCGTGTACAAAACTACATGGATTTGAAATATTGTCCATGCTCTTTATCTTTGAGGAGGGGCGGAGATGCCTTATCTTTGCAAGGTAAACTTTTTAATCTTAATAAGGAACCATGAAAAAAGTAGTAATCTGGATAGCTCTAAGTCTTTGGTCGGTGATGACAGTCTTTGCCGGTGAGACAGCTTACCTCTTTTCTTATTTTATCAATGACAGCAAGACGGACTGCATTTAGCATATAGTTATGATGGATTGAACTGGCTGCCTTTACACGGCGGACGTTCTTATCTTACCCCTGCGGTTTGTAAAGATAAATTAATGCGTGACCCCAGCATTTGCCAGTCGCCGGACGGAACTTTTCACATGGTCTGGACTTCCAGTTGGACGGACCGGATTATCGGATATGCCTCTTCCCGCGATTTGGTTCATTGGAGTGAGCAACAGGCAATCCCTGTGATGATGCACGAGCCGGATGCACATAACTGTTGGGCTCCCGAACTGTTTTATGATGAACCTTCACAAACCTATTATATCTTTTGGGCAACTACGATTCCCGGTCGTCACAAAGAAGTGGCTACCAGTGAAAGTGAGAAGGGACTGAATCATCGTATTTATTATGTAACAACGAAGGACTTTCGTACTTTCTCGAAGACGAAGATGTTCTTCAATCCAGATTTCAGTGTGATTGATGCCGCTATTGTGAAAGACCCGAAGCGGGAAGACCTGATAATGGTAGTCAAGAATGAAAATTCCAATCCGCCGGAAAAGAATTTGCGTGTGACGCGTACAAAGAAGATAGAAAAAGGATTCCCGACCAAAGTATCGGCACCTATTACAGGAAAATATTGGGCGGAAGGTCCGGCTCCTCTTTTTGTAGGTGATACGCTTTATGTCTATTTTGATAAATACCGTGACCATCGTTATGGAGCTGTTCGTTCTTTGGACTATGGTGAAACATGGGAAGATGTGTCCGATCAGGTCTTTTTTCCGAGGGGGATTCGTCATGGAACGGCGTTTGCAGTGGATGCCTCCATTGTAGAGGCACTGATTGCCGACCGGAACTATAATCCGCTTATTCCCGATAATCTGGCGGACCCGTCTGTCTCCAAATTTGGTGATACCTATTATCTTTATGGCACTACCGATCTGGATTACGGACTTGGACGTGCCGGAACTCCTGTCGTATGGAAATCGAAAGATTTTGTGAACTGGAGTTTCGAAGGTTCCCATATCAGTGGATTCGACTGGTCGAAAGGATATGACTACACGAATGATAAAGGTGAAAAGAAAAAGGGCTATTTCCGGTATTGGGCGCCTGGAAAAGTGATTGAGCAGGACGGCAAGTTTTATTTATACGTTACGTTTGTGAAACCGGATGACAAGATGGGAACTTATGTGCTTGTAGCTGATCGCCCGGACGGTCCTTTCCATTTTACTGTGGGACAGGGGCTTTTGCCTCCCGGAGAAGAAGGAACAGATAGCCCGGCTGTCGTTGATGATATTGACGGAGAACCTTTTATTGATGACGACGGTTCAGGATATATCTTTTGGCGTCGTCGGAATGCGGGACGGCTTTCTGCGGACAGGCTTCATCTGGATGGTGAGCCGGTAACTCTGGCAACAGCCCGCCAGGGATATTCCGAAGGTCCGGTGATGTTTAAGCGTAAAGGTATCTATTACTATATTTATACGTTGAGTGGTCATCAGAATTATGTCAATGCTTATATGATGAGCCGCGAGTCTCCTTTGACGGGTTTTGTAAAGCCGGAGGGGAACGACATTTTTTTATTCTCTTCTCCTGAAAATCAAGTGTGGGGACCGGGACATGGCAACGTGTTTTATGACGAGGGAACGGGTGAATATATTTTTCTCTAT
>DXOJ01000147.1:0-2553 GCA_019412865.1 Bacteroides sp.
GTCATAAACTCAATCACTATTTTATCGCGTTCCGATTCTTTCGGTATACCGGATTTCTTATAGAAATATTTTTCGAAGTTCAACCGGAGGTCGGCAATGAAAGCTTTAGAAAGACTGAGCGTGATTCCGCCTGTCACACGATGACGGGCATAATCATTGATAATCAACATTTTTCTTGTTTCATCCATCTTACCGTCACTATGGTCTGTCATCATATCATAACGAGCAAGGAAAGAGATTTTATTGAATACCTTCTTTAATGGCAAATCGTAATTGACAAAACTGTTTAGCGCATGAACGTCTTTGAATGCTTCGTGACCGTACATCTTGTATAAGTATTCCGCTTCAATATGAAAACGGTCATTCTGATAATAGATACCGGCATCATACATATTAATCCGTACATTCTCCGGCTTTATCATTTGGGTACTCAGTGTCAGATTCCAGTTCTTGTTAGGCAACAACTGTGCTTTTATGGAATAGTTCAACGTTTTATGCCACTCTTTTTGGTTTGTCAAACCGGAGCCATTGAACAATCCTCCTTCAAGGATGAATGGGAAACCGTCTTTACGCGTATAGCCGGCAGTGAAACCGACATCACGCACATTTCCCACCTGCTTGGCGATGAACGAACGGTTTGCAAAATACTGTTGGTGTGGTGAGCGGTGAGCATCTATCGTGAAAGGAACACGCATCTGACCAATGGTGAAGTTAAGATCTTTCACCGGAAAAACACGTGCATATGCGTCAAGCATCTTTATAGAACCTTCATCGGAAAGGTCAATTTCTGCTTTATAAGCGACTATCGGATGCACATTCCCTGAAACACTGAAACGCGCATTACGTACTTCAAAACGACTTTCACTTGTTTCTGTCTGGTATTCGTATTTTCCCCGAATTGTTCCGTGGATCTCCGGCAGGTAATCCTTTATTTCCATTGCCTGCTTATCCAGCTTCTTTCCATCCCCCGCATCTTCTTTTGCCTGTCCAAAGGCTGTTGTCGCCAGCAAAAGCATAACGACGATTGTTGTGATTCTACTCATTTCAGTTGTTTACTACTTAATTCACGGCAAAAATACAACTGTGAGGATACACCAAGATGACAAAGTGAATACGGAGAAATTACAGAAAAGTTACATTTGTATTACACTAATACAAATGCATTACAAAACAAAGAATTCACCACATATTACGCAGATTAACACAGATTGAATTAGACCTTTATCAGATCAATAGTCATACAATCTTTATTAATAACGTAATTTGTGGTGAACTTATCAGCCAAAAAAGGAGAATGCAATCAGCATAATCAGCGCCAAAATAATTAATGAAACAAACACTATTTTGACTACCTTTTGGGCTTGTTCTTCCTCCTTTTTACTAATTGCTACTTTTTTCTTACCCTTACCCATAATAGTTAGCTTTAAAGTTCAACGCTAACAAAGTAAGAACAAATCTTTTAAGTTTCCAAAAATAATACTTGCTAATTTTATTTTTTATGATTCCTGTGAAGAAAACTCCATCAGATAAGCTTTGATAAAGTCATCTATTTTGCCATCCATCACTCCGTTTACATCCGAAGTCTGATAGTTGGTGCGATGGTCTTTCACACGACGGTCATCAAACACATAGCTTCGAATTTGGGAACCCCATTCAATCTTCTTCTTACCGGCTTCCACCTTTGCCTGCTCGGCCATGCGGTGCTGCAACTCCTTATCATATAAGATGGAACGCAACTGGCGCATTGCATTTTCACGGTTCTTCGGTTGGTCACGGGTTTCGGTATTTTCAATTAAGATTTCTTCCTCCTCACCGGTGTATGGGTCTTTGTATTGATAACGTAAGCGAACACCGGATTCCACCTTGTTTACATTCTGTCCACCGGCACCACCGCTTCGGAATGTATCCCAAGAGATATTGGCAGGCAAAATATTTACCTCGATACTGTCATCCACCAACGGAGTAACGAATACAGAAGCAAAAGAAGTCATTCGTTTACCTTGCGCATTGTACGGAGAAACGCGAACTAAACGGTGCACACCGTTCTCTCCCTTCAGATAACCATAAGCAAAGTCGCCCTCAATATTGATCGTACAGGTTTTGATTCCGGCTTCATCTCCTTCCTGGAGGTTGGCAATGGTAGCCTTATAACCGTTGGTCTCGGCATAACGCAGATACATACGCATCAGCATAGAGGCCCAGTCCTGACTTTCCGTACCACCGGCGCCTGAATTGATTTTCAACACACAATCCATCTGGTCGGCTTCATCACGAAGCATATTCTTGAGTTCGAGTGCTTCAACGGCTTCACTGGCTTTCGCATAAGCAGCATCCACATCTTCCTCTGTCACCAACTCTTCTTTATAAAAATCAAATGCCAACTCGAGTTCATCTGCCAGTGTTTTGAGTTCGTTGTAACCTTCAATCCACTTTTGCAGGTCTTTCACCAGTTTCATTTGAGCTTCGGCTGTCTTCTGGTCATCCCAGAATCCAGGAGCTTGCGTTCTTAGTTGCTCTTCTTCGACTTGAATTTTCTTCCCGTCGATGTCAAAG
>DXOJ01000147.1:2628-10124 GCA_019412865.1 Bacteroides sp.
CCTCAGCGCATCAGTGCGCTCTTTCACGTCTTTAAGTTGTTCAATAGTAATCATCTGATCTACAATTTTATTATTTACAAATTTTGGATATCGGGGGACAAAGATAAGCAAAAATCTGCTACCTTTGTTTTTGTTATTAAAATGTTGTCATATTATGAACAAACTATTGAAACTTTCTTGCTTGTCACTCTTCCTTGCATTGGTGATTTGTAGCTGTAGCTCACAAAAAAAGTATAGCTACGAGACAGTGCCCAATGACCCGCTAAAAGCCCGCATTTACACACTGGACAACGGACTAAAAGTTTACCTCACCGTAAACAAGGAGACTCCGCGCATACAAACATTTATCGCAGTAAGGGTAGGCGGAAAGAATGACCCGGCAGAAACAACCGGACTTGCTCATTATTTCGAACATCTGATGTTTAAAGGCACTGACAAGTTTGGCACACAAAATTACGCGACAGAAAAGCCTCTATTGGATGCAATCGAACAACAATTCGAGATTTATCGGAAGACTACGGATGAAGCGGAACGTAAGGCTATCTACCACACCATCGACAGCCTCTCTTACGAAGCATCCAAGTATGCTATCCCTAATGAATATGACAAATTAATGGCAGCCATCGGCTCTTCCGGCAGTAATGCCTATACCTGGTATGACCAGACTGTTTATCAGGAGGATATTCCTTCCAACCAGATAGAGAACTGGGCGAAGATTCAGGCTGATCGTTTTGAGAACAATGTCATCCGTGGTTTCCATACAGAACTGGAAGCTGTATATGAAGAGAAAAACATGTCGCTCACCCGCGACAACAGCAAAGTGCAGGAAGCTATCTTCTCCTCTCTCTTCCCTAAGCATCCTTATGGAACGCAGACTGTTTTAGGTACACAAGAGAATCTAAAGAATCCTTCTATCACCAACATCAAGAATTATTATAAGCAATGGTATGTACCCAACAATATGGCAATCTGTATGTCCGGTGATTTAGACCCGGATGCAACAATTGCCATGATCGACAAGTATTTCGGTGGACTGAAGTCGAATCCGGAACTTCCCAAACTGAATTTGCCCAAAGAAGAGCCTATTACGCAACCTGTTGTAAAGGAAGTGCTAGGTCCGGATGCCGAAAGCGTTGCATTGGCATGGAGATTCCCCGGCGCATCTGATAAAGATTTTGAAATCCTGCAAGTTGTGTCGCAAGTTCTATACAATGGAAAAGCGGGACTTATCGACTTGGATTTGAATCAACAGCAAAAGGTTCTGAATAGTTACGGCTACCCGATGGGACTGGCAGATTACTCGGTATTATTATTAGGAGGACTTCCTAAACAAGGACAAACACTGGAAGAGGTAAAAGACTTGCTACTCAGCGAAATCAAGAAGCTCCGTGCCGGAGAGTTCGACGAGAAAATGCTGGAAGCGAACATCAACAATTTCAAACTCGGTGAACTGCAAAACATGGAAAGCAACGAAGGACGTGCCGATATGTTTGTCAACTCATTTATTAACGGCACAGACTGGAAAAATGAAGTTACTGCCATCGACCGTATGGCCAAACTGACCAAAGAAGACATCGTAGCGTTCGCCAACAAATACCTGAAAGAAGATAATTATGCCGTTATCTACAAAAAGCAAGGAAAAGACCCGAACGAAAAGAAGATGACGAAACCGGAGATTACTCCTATCATAACCAATCGTGATGTAGCCAGTCCGTTCCTTGTGGAGGTACAGGAAAGCGCAGTCAAACCGATTGAACCAGTGTTTCTCGATTATCAAAAGGATATGAGCCAATTAAAGGCAAAATCAGATATCCCGGTTCTTTACAAACAGAATGTAGCCAATGACTTGTTCCAGCTAATCTACGTTTTCGACATGGGAAACAACCATGATAAGGCTTTGGGAACAGCATTTGATTATCTCGAATATCTGGGAACTTCGGACATGACACCGGAAGAACTGAAAAGTGAATTCTATCGTCTGGCTTGTACTTTCTATGTTTCTCCGGGTAACGAACGCACGTATGTCGTACTTTCCGGACTGAATGAGAATATGCCCGCTGCCGTACAATTATTCGAAAAGCTACTGGCAGATGCGCAGGTTAATAAGGAAGCCTATACTAATATGACCAGCGATATACTGAAAGCCCGTTCGGACGCCAAACTGAATCAGGGACAGAACTTCTCCCGTTTGATGAGCTTTGCCATGTACGGTCCCAAATCCCCTGCCACCAATCTACTGACGGAGGCGGAACTGACAAATATGAATCCACAGGAACTGGTAGACCGGATTCACAATCAGAACAGTTACAAGCACCGCATTTTATACTACGGTCCGAGCAGCAGCAAAGATTTGTTGGCTACCATCAACCAGTATCATCAGGTTCCGGCAGCCCTGAAGGATATTCCTGCCGGAAACGAGTATTCTTATCTCGAAACTCCCGTCACTAAGGTTCTAGTAGCTCCTTATGACGCCAAGCAAATATACATGGCACAGATATCCAATCTCGACAAGAAGTATGACCCTGCCATTGAACCTACCCGCGAATTATATGATGAATATTTTGGAGGTGGCATGAACTCTATCGTCTTCCAGGAAATGCGTGAAACGCGCGGATTGGCTTATTCGGCCTGGGCTAGCATACTGCCGCCAAGCTACTTGAAATATCCCTATGTATTACGTACACAGATTGCAACGCAAAACGATAAAATGATTGATGCGGTTACTACATTCAATGACATCATCAACAATATGCCGGAATCGGAGACTGCTTTCAAACTGGCTAAAGATGGATTAACCAACCGTTTGCGTACCGAACGTATCATCAAAGGTGATGTTATATGGAGTTATATCAATGCACAAGATTTAGGGCAAAACGTAGACCCGCGCATCAAGCTCTACAACGACATACAGAACATGTCGCTAAAAGATATTGTCGATTTCCAAAAGCAATGGGTAAAAGGACGTACGTATGTTTATTGCATCCTGGGAGATAAGAAAGATTTGGAGCTGGATAAATTGAAAGCTGTAGGTCCTATTGAAGAATTGACCCAAGAACAGATTTTCGGATACTAAAAAGAAACGAGCCGGCCATAAATAATTAGCAGGTGTCAAAGCCCCCCTAAACACAAAGTTTACCCCTGTTACAAATTGAACTGTAACAGGGGTAATACTTTTAAAGAGAGCTCCAATACACTCTTTATTGTTTCCGATTTATTATTTACGGTTTATCGTTTCATTTTTAACGATAAACCGCTTATCGCCTATTTCTCACTTTCTTCGTACATCTTCTCTATCTGCTCACTATAATTCTTGGCAACCACCGCCCGTTTCAGTTTCAGTGTATTAGTCAATTCTCCACGTTCCATGCTGAATGGCTCAGGCAGTAAAGTGAAACGTTTGATTTGTTCATAGTGCGCAAATTGTTGCTGAAGTGTATCGATCCGGGCACGGAACAATCCTACAATCTTCGGATGCTGCAACAGTTCCGTCATATCCTTATATTCAATACCCTTTTCTTTGGCATACTCTTTCACAAATCCATATACAGGAACAATCAGAGCCGAGACAAACTTACGTTGATCGGCGATAATGGCAATCTGGTCGATATAACGGTCAATGACCAACTTCGTTTCCAAAGCTTGCGGAGCGACGTATTTGCCGTTTGATGTTTTGAACAGGTCTTTAATGCGTTCCGTCAGGAAAAGCTGTCCATTTTTAAAGTAACCGGCATCACCTGTATGGAACCAGCCATCCGGCTCAATAGCGGCAGCTGTGGCTTCCGCTTTTTTGTAATAGCCTTTTGTGATCGTCTTACCCCGAAGCAGGATTTCATTGTCTTCACCGATTTTCACTTCAATCCCCGGCAGTACAACACCTACCGAACCGATATCATAGCCAACCGGCAGTGTACAAGATACAGTAGCCGTAGATTCCGTCAGTCCATATCCTACCACCATATTGATTCCTACCGAATGAACGAATTCATTAATCTCATCGGGAACGGCAGCACCGGCAGTCGGGAAAAAGTTACCATTCTCAATACCGATTGTTTTTTTCAGCAAAGAATAGATAGTCTTTTCGTAAAACTTATATTTCAGTTGATTCATCACCGGAGGAGTCTTTCCCAGACGCAGATAATCCAGATTATGGATTCTACCTACCCGGATAGCATCCAACATCAGTGCTTTCTTCAACCCTGTAGTTTCGTTTATTTTTTCCTGTACCCCTGCATACACCTTCTCCCAAAAACGGGGAACACTGCACATCAGTGTCGGGCGAATTTCCTTAATGGTTGTTTGTATATCTGCCGGACGGAGATTGATACAAATCTGCACTCCTTTATGAATACAGAGATAACACCATGCTTTCTCAAACACGTGTGTTAATGGAAGGAAGTTCATCGATACATCCTTATCCGACATCGTCGTCAAACGGTCATCATGTGTATGAAACTGTTCCAGATAACAAGAATGATGAAGCATAACCCCTTTCGGTTCCCCCGTTGTGCCGGAAGTATAGAGAATATTTGCCAAGTCATCATAAGAAGCCCGCTCCGTACGTTCTTCTACCGTATCATTATGAGGCAATCCCTCTCCCGTCGCCATAAATTCATCAAAATAGATAGATGATACATCACGAGGGTCTTTTACCACCGAACGGTCAAAAATTATCAGTTGTTGCAAAGAAGAACAGAAACCAAAGATGCTGAAAGCGGCATCATACTGGTATTGCTCACCGACAAAAAGAAAACGAATCTGCGCATCATTAATGATATATTGCGCCTGCGCAGGTGAACTCGTCGCATAAAACGGAATGGTAACAGCCCGATTGGCAAACGCGCCAAAGTCGACATAGAACCATTCGGGTTTATTCTGTGAAAAAATACCGATATTCTCTTGTTCTTCCACTCCCAATGCCACGAAAGCATTAGCTGCTTGCCGTACTGTTCCGGAGAACTGCTTCCATGAAATAGGAATCCATTGAGCTGTCTCATAGTCACGGTATTTTAAGGCTACCTTGTCGCCATATTTTTCGGCCTGACGATGGACCAGGACAGATAAATGATGATAAGTCATACTCTTTGTATTAGTAAATATGGTACAAAGGTATTGGTTTTACTTCATTTAGGCAACATTAATCCAAGAGTTTTGCAACGAACATTATGAATCAGATATTTGGCAATAAAAACCAAACGGTTATAAACCAAACTATGCCAGCAAAGTATACTTCATCTTTACCGGCATAGTATAAATTACACTCTACTGTAAATTAGGAAAAATAATCATATTCCCTAACTCCTATCGATACAATCGTATTTCAGCACATAATGCATTCACAGACTTACCATTAGCGAAATTATCCAGTACATGCACTGTCAGATATCGCAGTTTTACAGGCGAATAAAAAGCTATTTCCCAAGGAGTATGATCAGAAGGCATCCCTGTTGTGCATGTCGCTATACCTATGCGCGTCAAATTATCCGGATCATCCCCACCTAATAATTCCACTTTTGAATAATCCAAATTCCATGCTCCCCAATAACCAGCAGGAGTAATTGAAAGCCCTATAATTTCCTGAGGCTCATGCATATGAAATGGTATTTTAGCATTTGGAGAGCCAATATAACTCATTAGGAATGTGTTCATGTCATCATCACTTAAATCTTGTATAGGAAGGCCATATCCTCCATTCACATCATAAGAAGTAACATCAATCATTGTTTTACCTTTCAAACTGCCATTCACATCTATATTCGTGATTTCCTTATTCACTTTCCATAAATATGTACTATAATTTTCACTTATCTCAACTGCATCAGTAGTTACCAAAGACAAAGCCACCATTCCACTCTCAGCAAGTTCCTTAAGTGAACCAGATTCCTCATCAAGCGTGAAGGATATCATCTCCCCACTTTCAAGTTCTCCCTTTTTGATGGTAACCGTTTGATTCAGAAAGGAGATTGCGTCTTCTCCCAACCATGTTACGTCATCCTCTCCAGCATCCGATACCGAATTCTCCACTTTCATCGAAAAAAACAAATCCTGGGGAGCAGCATTGGTCAATTGCACCCGGAGATCCACCTGTTCGGAACCCGCAATCAAATCCCCTCCGTTTCCTGTCTGCACAACTGTAGATTCCATATAATTCTTGGGATAAAAACAACGGTTGTCAATAAATGCTTTGACAATGTCACCACTGTTTCCTTCCGGGAAAAGAGTGCTTCCCACTTCCCGTTCACTTTCACATGCAACAAACCACAATGGCAAAAGCAATACCATCGAAGTTATGATATTCTTCTTTATTGATTTCATAATATTTCAGTTATAATACATTATTTAATTGTTAGCATTGAGGCGAATATTATCTCTCCATTCAACAGGATCATTACACCATGCCTCATTTCCATTTCCTGTAGCATCGGTAAACCTGTCACCTTTTCCTTCATTGAATTTAAAATAAGCAAACAATGCATTGGAATGAGGATCGGTCGCATACAAGTTGTTGGCTATTTCCCGCTGAGATAAAGCCCGCTTCCATAAGCGGAATTCGCTCATCTGAACATCTGCTTTCAAATATTCGGCATTTCCAATTTTACATTTCGTTTTACTGAGATTGGTCACTTTACCCGGTACATCTATCGAATTATCCAATTTTCCGTCAACATACAGATACAACTTGCTGCTTGTACACACCCAAGCTATCTGATACCATTTATTCTCTTCAAACAACGTTGCACTGTTCATCTGTAAGCCCTGAGTCTTTATCTGCAAACGATTTCCTTCAATGGGGGCATCACCAAAACGAGTATAAATCTGCCCATCCGATTCGCCCAAACTGCTTGAACCATCAAAAAGGGCCTGATTATTCAATTCCCCAACCTTCTTCCCAAGTTTGCTCATATTGACACAGAACTCTAAAGTCCATTCACTTAAAGATAAATCTTCAACCAACCTGAAAGTAGCATTATGTCCAGAGTTGAAAACCGGGACTGAAGTCACAATGGCCGGATCAAGTAAATAAAGTATAGTACTTCCAGGTTTCAAGACCTCTGCCGCGCCATCTTTACTCTGAAGTGTCAAAGCAATGGCATATTTATTTCCGCTATCTTTCATTTCCTGCGTCAAGGGAAGAATTTCCAATCCTGACGATTCCGAAAGAACCTCCCCCTGCTTTATCACAGCCTCTTTCCCCTTAAAATTATACTGTTCGGCAGGAAGAAATTTATAGGATGTATAATTAACTTCATTATACTTTGCCAATAATTCAGCATCTTCCACAAACTCAAAGTTATAGTCTTTCTCTGCCGGATCGGAAAGACGCACATTCAAATTGGCTGTCACCAAATCTTGATCAATAAACACTTTTAATGCAGTATTCGGATTCGTACCAGTTTGTGAAATATAGGCCTGATTATGTAACACCGAATATTCGGCATTATCACAACCGACAAACAGACATGTAAAGAATAATAGTCCGATTATATTTTGTTTTAATA
>DXOJ01000148.1 GCA_019412865.1 Bacteroides sp.
CAAAAAGCTTCATGTTCTTATCAATAAGAAGGAAGCCAAGGAAGCTTTCTTCGCTACAGTTGTAGAGAAACTGCAAGAGGCATTGCATACGGTTTCTTCTCGTCTGTCGGAAGAAGAAGGCTACGAAAATACCTTGTTTGCCAATGATGCAGTACGCGGGTTTGCTTTCATTGAATTGTGCCAGAAACGATACGATGTCATTTTGATGAATCCGCCTTTTGGAGAAGGTTCGGAAAGCACGATTGACTATTTAGATTCTCATTATTCCTGTTGGTGCAAAAATCTTGTTTGCGCTTTCTTCGATCGCATGCAGGAATTATTGGTTAACGATGGCCTGGTTGGGGCTATCTTTGACCGTACTGTGCTCATCAAATCCTCTTACGAACCTTTCCGCAAGAAAAATATTTGCGGTTATATTTCAGCTTGTGCAGACACCGGATGGAATGTTTTAGATGCGAGTGTAGAAACGTCAACACTGGTATTATCTAAAACTCCTTCAGAAAATAGAGAAGGGGTATTCTTTGATGTGCTTGATGATGAGCCTGCATGCAAAGCGGAAATTATCAAGCAATCAATTGACACATTAAGCTGGGGAAAAAGTAATGGCAATACATTCATTCGAAATTCAGCTGAATTTGCGACCCTCCCTAATTCCATAAATGGATACTATTTTGATAATAAAATACTTGAAGCGTTTGAAAGGGAATCTATAGAAAATAGAGGGTTTTATGCTATGCAGGGAATTGGTTTTGTTTCCTCAAGTCATTTTCGAATTTTTTATGAGTTAAGGAATCAAGTAAACTATAAGCACATGTACAATGGTAACTCCTATAGTTTATTTTACACAACTTATTGCGATATGACCAATTGGGAAAATGATGGAGTTTATGTAAAAGCTCATAAATCTTATAGAAGTTCCAATTTAGGCAGCCAATTCATCCCTGGTGTATGTTATGGAGAGCGAGGAGATATTCTAGACATGCATTTCCTTAAATCAAACATGTTTTTTACAAAGGAAGGATTGTCAATTGTAAATTTAAAATGGAATGAAGCATTGGTTTTAAATTCGATGTTTAATTCAATATATGGACAATATTTTTTAAATTTATATTCAGGACAGCACAAATGGACAGGTTATACTAATCTCCTCCCCATGCCCGACTACGCCAATCGTCAATCTGATATCGAGCGCATCATTACTGAAATCATTGACATCAAACGCTGGTGGTTCAGTTTAGATGAAACAAACCTGGAATATCATGGCTTGATAGCACAGATTATGCATGGTCACCATTTGGGAGATAGTTTAGATCAATTGCAAGAAAAACTTACTGCTGATTATACCCGCTACCAAGAGTTAGTGAAGGAAAACGACGACTTATGGATGGACTTGGCAGAGATTGAAGCAGACAGTGACTTCAGAGCCACGCTCAATGCCTATAAGAGCCGCCGTCCTTATGAAGAACTACTCTCCATCGATGGTGCCAGCAATGGGAATGTCATAAATAAACAAGTGATGGCACAAGAAATCGTCATGGAGTTGGTTGGTATGGCTTTCGGTAGATGGAATATCCGCTATGCAGCCCAGCCCGAAACCATTCCTCCCTTTGGTGATGTATTCGACGCTTTACCCTTTATGCCAGTAGTATCGCTCCAGTCTGAAGAAGCGCAGCTATATCCGCTCACATTACCGACTGACGGCATTCTGATGGGTGATGATCAGCACCCTGACAGTTTGGTGAAGCGCGTGCAGGAAGTGATGCACAGTCTTTGGAACAATGATGCAGACGAAATGGAAAGTGAGCTCTGCCAGTTAATAGGTGTAGATAGTTTGCAAACTTATTTGGAATCGCCTAATGGTTTCTTCGATTACCATTTTAAGCGCTATACCAAGAGCCGCAGAAAAGCACCTATCTATTGGCCGATTTCATCACCCGAAGGTGAAATTACCCTTTGGGTGTATTATCCCCAACTGAGTAGTCAAACGCTGCCTCACTTACTCTTGTTGTTGAGCAAAGAATATACCGCTGCACAAAGCGATTTGACAGCAGTTCAACTGGCTAACGATAAGAAACGAGAGGCTGCTCTGCTAAACCTCATGGGCGATATACGCACATTGGAGGCAGAACTCCAACAATTGAATGACTTACCATATAAGCCCAATCATGATGATGGTGTTCCGGTAACAGCAGCACCGTTGCGCAATGTGTTCCGCCACAATGCATGGAAAAAGGAATGCCTAAGCAATTGGGAGAATCTACAAAAGGGTGAATATGACTGGAGCCATCTGGCTTATGCCCTCTATCCGGCTCGCATCAGAGACAAAGCGAAAAAGGATTGGTGCATGGCCTTAACCCATGGTCTTGAGGAATTGTGCGAAAACAAGCCCAAGGAAAAGAAACCAAGAAAAAAACGCAGCGAAGGACCAACGATGCAATTGTTTGACTTATAAACACTTCTATCTATATGGATATACAAGGACATATTATAGATGTTTGGATTGGTAAAACCAGCAAGGAACATCCCATTATAACCATTTACGACCCCGAGGGTAAATACTATTCACTTTTACCTTTGGTGTCAGAACGAGGTGTGCAGGTAATCGACACCACACGAGAGTTGATTCATCATAGAGAAGCGGCTTGTGATTATTGGATGAACGAGTTGGCTCAAAACGAAGATGCGCGCCTGCTGATCTATCGTAAATCAGCTGTCCCCAAAGATAAAGAACGGGTATATGACCCCTTTATCGGAATGACGCAAATTGGTGCCCGCTTTCCCATCGGTCCCAATGACTCCTATATTAACCTCTGCAAAAACTTCCTTCATGGAAAAACAGAGGCTATCGATGAATTGTTTAAGAATGGCACAGCCAGCTTTGCCAACATCAATGCTCTGCAAGAGGGAGTAAATTATCCGGAGTTGGAGACGCTTACAGGTGGTAAAAGCATGGTTGAGATTACCTTGAATCTCTTGGCTTTAAATGAGATAAACAGCACTGCATGGATGAGTGAATGGAAGAGCTTCGGTGAAAACCATTTGCCCGGATTGGACAGTAATGGAACTACGTTGAAGGATGTCAAGCAAAAGCTATGGCAATATTTACTTTTCAGCGAATTTGTGCACGACCTGCCTGGAACTTTGCCTGCTGAACTCAACACCGTGGCTAAATGCCCGAAAGAGAACATGGAGAGCATAAACAACCTCTGTCAAAGTATCCGCAACCGTACCGATCTTCGTGACGACTATGTAGAACAGGCTCAGGCTATTACCAGTCGTTTACATCTGGATAGTTTATTTGCTGATGCGATAGATTTAGGTAAAATAGTAACATTCGCCTTTGAAAATAAGGTGGAATTCAACATCTATTTGGACCATTTGCACAAAGGTGAATACACGGAAGCCACGTTATTGGTAGCAAAAAACAAAAAGAGCGTTTGGTATCAGGCTGATGCCGGTGTGGCCTTGTTCTGGAACTTAACGGATCAATGTGAACGGATGATGCAGTGCATTCGCCAGCCTTTGGACGATTTGGACAATTTGAAGAATTTTGTTCTGTGGTACAGCGAAGAAGGCTATAAGGTTGATTACGCTTTCCGCCGTTTTCAGACTATCTTGACCGGTTCGGATATTGACACGCCACAGATAAACGAATTAGCGCAGTTTGTATATCGTAACTATCGAAGCTTTACCGAGCAAATAC
>DXOJ01000149.1:0-1652 GCA_019412865.1 Bacteroides sp.
GACAAAGATAATGCAATTTCGACATATGTGAAATAATTATGAATAACTACTTATACAATTATGTCACATTATTATTCAAAAGTAGATGCTGATAGTTTATTATCACTTATAAATGCATCTGATTGTGTAGAGTATTTCGATGTATCTAGTTTGGTTTCTGAAATGGACGAAACAGAAGTTCTAAATCAGATAAGCGAAGATACTATAATTAGTTATCTCGAAAACAAAGGGTTTAAAATCGAAAAGGAGGATTGAATATGAAATTAATTCAGTTCGTTTTATCTATACTTTTAGCTTTGTGTGCTATTGGTATGCTATACGGGGCAATAACGACATATAGTCCGATGAAATTAATGTCTATTGTTATAATGGGTATTATATGTATTGGGACTTTCGCCTTTGTCAGAATAGCCTATACGGAATTACATGAATAGGATCGTACTCGAGTAAAGAAACTTGCAAATCTTTGAAAAAGTTGCAAGGATTAGCGTAAAATAGAACAAACTTGAATAGAAATCCGCAAAAAGGTAGACCGATAATCCGGCATAAGGTTCCTGCAATAAGTCAGTACTGTGAGTAAGGGAAACCAGCCGGGCGGATTCTGAAAAATATAGTAGTTTTTATCGTGTTTTATTTTGTGTTTGTGTTGTACAGGTGTACGGTCTGCGAAGATAGTGCACCTTTTAAAATGGAGAAGTGGCGAAATTGGTAAACGCTCTAACCGGAGGTGGAAATGCACGCCACCGTAGATGGGTAGAATTGTAGTGCAGCAAATCCTGGTTCGAATCCGGGATTCTCCACAGATAATTTTTCTTTTATGTTTAACCAATGATGCCGGCGAAAAGGACGTCGTAGGGTTTAAGCCCCTGTATTTATTTGATTTTTAAATGTTCTGCATCTATCCCGGTGTCCGTTGGTTCGGTATCCGGGAACAAAGTAGCTCGTGAGAGTGAATGTTTATCAATAAAAGAACAAGAATATCAAAGTCCACATTAGAGCGCTAGTGTGGCAAACATGGATAAGTGGCGGAATTGGAAGACGCACGGAACGTATGCCGGGACTCTCTCTTATTAGCAGTAAAGCTCATCCTCGTTCGAATCGAGGCTTATCCACAATCACTAATTAAAAAAAACAGCTTATGGAAAAAGTAAGTAACAAAGAAAAAATGAAAACTATGAAGAAAGGAGCAACAATCAAGTTGCCAATATCTTCATTAGAGACAATTCGTAACAATGTATCCCTTTTGAACGCCAAACATTACAATGAAGGCAAGAAATGGAAGTCTGAATCATTCAAAGAAAAAGGCATTGTTATAGTTACCAGAACATCGTAACCAATCAACTTACACGATTATGGAAAGAGTATTAACAGAACTTACACCTGAATGTGAGGTTACAGCACGAATGTACGCACAGGGGTATGAGAAGAAGGAAATAGCTTCGATGAAATGCAGGGCGTTGAGCACGATAAATAACCAACTGCAAGAGGCTTTCAGAATTCTTCGAATTAGAAACGGAAGAGAGCTGGCGACAATGTTTTATGAACGAATGACAGGAATGAAATTTACTATGGACTTCTCTCTTATTGCTCGTTCTGCGGTTGCTTGCTGTTTTTTATGCCTTTTTTCTTTTTCACTTTATCACGAACAGAGT
>DXOJ01000149.1:1662-4487 GCA_019412865.1 Bacteroides sp.
GTATAAGAGACAGGTGATATGAGAAGGGCACGAAGAACAAGAGTTGAAACTATTGAAAGAGTAAGGAGGTTAGAATGAATGCAGAAGCAAAATTAAACACTCTCTATCGAATAGGTAGCAGAGTGTCTCTCAATAAAGAGCAAGCAAAAGAGTTTGTAGGCGGTCGTTATAGACTTGAAAAGCTGATAGCAGAAAAGAAAATACGGGCAGAAAAGACCGGAACCACGAAAATGTCTCCTTATGCAATCAATGCTTGTGATGTACTTCTCTATGCTATTGATTCTAAAGAACAAAGAATATAATTAACCCTTTAAATTTTACGATTATGAGTGACCAACTTATATACACTAAGATAGCCAGTATTCTAAAAGAAACAAAGGCTATAACAAAGTCGGAAAAAAACCAGCAACAAGGTTTTAAATTCCGTGGCATTGATAACGTTATGAATGAACTTCATGAGTTATTCTCAAAAAATGATGTGTTCATCCTTCAAGAAGTACAGAATTTCACCACTGAAAATAGACCAACGAAAAGCGGTGGTACTAATACATTCACCCGTGCGATGATAAAGTTCCGCTATATGACTACTGATGGTTCTTTTGTAGAAACCACTAACGTAGGAGAAGCGATGGATTCAGGTGATAAAGGAATGAATAAGGCAATGAGTATTGCTTTAAAGTATTCACTGTTGCAAATGTTTCTCATCCCTACAGAAGAATCAAAAGACCCAGACTCAATTACACCGGAAGAAACGGATTATCTGGCAATGGCTCTGCAAGAAGTTAAAGGCGCGCAAAGTGTGCAGACACTAACGCAGATATTTAATAGCTATAACAGTTTGCAGGGGAACAAAGATTTTATGAACGCATTATCCACTAAGAAAAAAGAATTAAACAATGCAGCTCAATAAATCGCAAGTTGTATTCAACCAAGAGAAACACACCTATATACTGAACGGTGTGTTTCTCTCAGGAATTACAGGGATAATTGAAAGGCAATTATTTCCCGATAAGTTAAAAGGGATTCCTCAATATCGGATTGATAACGCAGCAGAAAAAGGTTCTTACATACATGAATGTTGTGAAATAGCCGATTCATTAGGGGTTATTCCTGATTGTGAAGAAGCGAAGAACTATCTCAACTTAATACAACTTAATGGATTGATTATTGAAGATAGTGAATACCTTGTATCCGACAATGAACATTATGCAAGTTCAATAGATAAGGTTTATCGAGAAAATGAAGATACCTTTCACTTGGGTGATATTAAAACCACATATAAATTGGATAAGGAGTATGTGCGTTGGCAATTATCTATTTATGCTTATCTCTTTGAATTGCAGAATCCAGGCGCAAAAGTTGATAGATTGTTTGCTATCTGGTTGCGAGGCTCTATCGCTGAATTGATAGATGTAGAACGAATCCCTTCTGATGTTATAAAATCGCTTTTGACTTGTGATATGAATGGCATCCAGTTCGTTAACCCCTACGCCCTACCCATATCCAATATTACTTTACCATCTCATTATCAAGAAATGGAACTATCCATAATTGAAATAGAAAAACAAGCGAAATATTGGGCAGACAAGAAGAAGGAACTTACGGATGGAGTAATGAAAGAGATGGTGAAATCCGGAGTCTATAATTGGAAGAGTGATTCAATACAATTTATCCGTAAAAAGGATAGCATTCGAAAATCATTCGATAAAGAAAAATTCGAGAAAGACTATCCGGGAGTTTATAACAAATATTTGAAAGAATCTCCGATAGTTGGTAGCGTAACATTAAAAGTAATATAATATTCATTATGGCAAATCAAATAACCGGACGGATAATCGAAATCAGTCAGACCGTCCAAATACTATCCAAGAATGGAGGAAATCCATTTACCAAACGAGAGTTTATTCTTGATGCAACCACATATGACCCTTATACAGGTGAGCGTAGCGAGTATGAGAATGTTATTCCTTTGGAGTTTTCGGGTGACAAATGTGCAGAACTTGACCGCTATAAAAATGATGATGTAGTGACTGTGTCATTTGTCTTACAGGGACGTTCTTGGACGAATCAAGACGGAGAACTTAAACGTATGGCATCTATTCGATGCTATAAAATAGAAGGACGTGGCGGTGTATCACAATCCCCACAGAGTGCACCAGTGCAACAACCAGTACCACAACCGACTTATCAACAATCGCAGGATTTTCCACCTCCTGTTGATGCGAATGGTAATGAAAAGGACGACCAACTTCCTTTTTAAAGTATGTTGTTCGACTTGAAGAATGAATACCAAGTGCCCAAGTTCAAGGAGTATGTAAATAAGTTGTTCAAAGAACGTGCGGTAGTAGAAGTAAAAAAGAAGTTACCTAACCGCACGCTTGCCCAAAACAGCTATTTACATCTTCTTTTAGGGTATTTCGGTAGTGAATACGGTTGCAGTCTTGACGAAGCTAAAATTGACTTCTACAAAAGGACTTGCAACCGTGATTTGTTTGAGAGAAAGGCGGTTAATAAGAAAGGGAAGGAAGTAACCTGCTTGCGTAGTTCTGCTGAATTGACAACGGGCGAAATGACATTGAGTATTGACCGCTTCCGCAATTGGAGTGCGGCACAGGCAGGTATCTATCTGCCGGCTGCGAATGAACATCAAATGCTGATTTACGCTCAGCAGGAAATCGAACGTAACAAAGAATTTATTAGCTATGAACGACTTATTCGGGAATGAGGTTAAGCCTCCAAAGGTTTACAAGCGTGACAGCATAGGCAGGTTTGCCGATGAAAAGACGGCAGAGTACGAACGGGCTTTGATGGAAGCAAGTAAATAC
>DXOJ01000015.1 GCA_019412865.1 Bacteroides sp.
TTTGTCACCTTCGCCTTGTCTACGAACAGAAACTTCACCATTTTCCGCCTCTTTTTCACCGACAATCAGCATATAAGGAATGCGCTTCATTTCATTATCACGAATCTTGCGGCCGATCTTCTCGTTACGATCATCTACAATCGCACGGATTTCGTGTATTTTCAGATACATTTTCACCTGTTCTGCATATTCATTGAACTTCTCACTGATCGGCAGAATAACTACCTGTTCCGGTGTCAGCCACAATGGGAACTTACCGGCAGTGTGCTCAATCAATACAGCAACAAAACGTTCCATTGATCCGAACGGAGCACGGTGAATCATCACCGGACGATGCTTCTGATTATCAGAGCCCATATATTCAAGTTCAAAGCGTTCCGGCAAGTTGTAGTCAACCTGGATGGTACCCAGCTGCCAACGACGACCGATAGCGTCTTTCACCATAAAGTCGAGCTTAGGACCATAGAATGCAGCTTCTCCATACTCAATCTTAGCAGGCAAGCCCTTCTCCGCACAAGCCTCGATTATAGCCTGTTCCGCTTTTTCCCAGTTATCATCGCTACCAATATACTTTTCACGGTTCACCTTATCACGCAAAGATATCTGTGCTTCAAAATTCTGGAAATCCATAGAACGGAACACAATAGATATAATATCCATCACACGAAGGAACTCATCTTTCACCTGTTCCGGACGACAGAAGATATGCGCATCATCCTGCGTAAAACTACGAACACGAGTTAAACCATGTAACTCTCCACTTTGTTCATAACGACAAACCGTACCAAATTCAGCTATACGCAAAGGAAGGTCTTTATAAGAACGTGGGAAGTTTTTGTAAATCTCACAGTGGTGAGGACAGTTCATTGGTTTCAAGAAATACTCTTCCCCCTCTTCCGGAGTATGGATAGGTTGGAAAGCATCCTTGCCATATTTTGCATAGTGACCCGAAGTCACATACAGCAACTTATTACCGATAGGCGGAGTAATCACCTCCTGATAATCGTAACGTGTCTGGATACGACGCAAGAACTCCTGCAGACGCAGACGCAATGCAGTACCTTTCGGCAACCACATAGGAAGTCCCTTACCGACAGTTTCGGAGAACATAAACAACTGCATCTCCTTACCAATCTTACGATGGTCACGCTTCTTCGCTTCTTCCAACAACACCAGATATTCATCCAGCATTTTCTTCTTCGGGAACGTGATACCATAAATACGGGTCAACATCTTACGATCCTCATGACCACGCCAGTAAGCACCAGCCACAGTTGTCAGTTTAATAGCCTTGATCGGAGCAGTCGTCATCAAGTGAGGACCACGGCAAAGGTCAGTAAACGCACCCTGCGTATAAGTCGTAATGTGTCCGTCTTCCAGTTCAGAAATCAATTCACATTTATATGTTTCGCCACGATCACCAAACATTTTCAGAGCATCCGTTTTTGCGATGCTTTTTCTGACAACGTCTTCTTTCTTTGCAGCCAGTTCCAACATTTTAGCTTCAATGGCAGGAAGGTCGCTTTCTTTAATTACCGCTTCACCCGGATCCACATCATAGTAGAATC
>DXOJ01000150.1 GCA_019412865.1 Bacteroides sp.
TTTTTATAGCAAAAAATAACAAACGAAAACACAGGTTTTTACACGTGCCCCGAAAAAGAGACCGACTTTCGCAAGGCAGCCTCTTGTTAAAAAATAGACTAATAGATACTATCTTATCTGGGTTCAAAGAATAATTCTATTTTTGTAAATCTATTGCCATCGTTAGGTGAAAGTTCGTTTACTCCACCAACTGAGACCTTGGCAATAAACTTTTCGTTCAGGCCACGAGCTACCAACTGTTCATACACATATTTAGCTCTGTCACGGCTCAATACTTTATTTCGTTCCTCACTACCTGTAGCACTGTCTGCTGCACCTGTCACACGTATTCTCAGATCATATTTTTTAGCGACACGAGCAATTTCATCTATATTGATAAGTTGTCTATAGTCACTCAAGACGTTCGTGTCAATCTTGAAAAAGAAGTAAATAGGAGCACCTATGCAAATACGGTTATTGCTCATATCGAGCAGATAATTATTCCAGATTCGTTCATCGGATGGTGATGTTTGTGCGCTATCACCTGCCATCATCGTTGCCATCATTGATGTCTTGTCTGAATCGTTCGTAAATACCTCCTTGCCAGTATTCATATTCCACTTCCCATTTCTTAATCGTTCCATCAATGAATTAAGTCCACTGTAATCATTCTTGGGATAGAGCGAAACAGTCTGTGAGCTTTCGTCCATAGAAGAAAGCCCTTTCAGCCTACTGTCATACAAATTAATCAGCCCTTCAATCTCAAGAATCTTATGCATCTCAGCAATGGTTCTTGAGTCTGATTTGTGACGTGCGTTTAACAGCCTGTTTTTGTTTTCCAAGGATAAAGAATATCCGAGCAACCAATCATTTTGCTGAATGTAAGGTTTGGCATCAACTATCTTTTTCCATCCACTCTTACCTATGGTGACAGACACTCCGGCTGTCAGACCAAACAGATTGTCACCAAACTCATGGGATGTACCACGGCCATCAAAATCTTTAAACGTAGTATTACCATTCAGCTCCATAGTGAGATGTAATCTGGGTGAAAGACGATATCGTCCCATCACTCCATAAGAGAAAGCAAAAGGACTGTTCCCATTGTCGTCATTATGAATTAAACCTAAACCAATATAGGGAACAACATCCCAGCGTGGTTCATCACGAGACTTGTAAAAATAGGAAGCCACATTAACCAGTAAGTCTGCGTGCATCATATTGTACCTAGTGTTTACTATATCCGAGTTCTTCAGCTCAAAGCCGCGAAACGAAACACGAGTTCCGATTGCAGGTGTAAACCACTTGCCAACCTGTAAATGCAGCATTGGTTTCATGCGACCAAACAAATCCTCACATCCGAGAGGTGTCCCGGCAAAGACAGATGCACCTCCACCAATGCCAATGAACCAATTATCCTTCCAACCAGATGCAAGCGTAACATTTTTCATGTACGTCGGTTCCAATGGCCGAAGCATTGTCTCACTTACCGAAGACTCTCGGTGAATCAGAGAATCCTCCACAAGAGAATCCTTTCGGGCAGCCTGTGCAGTGAGTGTCAAGCAAGCAGCCGCTAGTATCATATATCTTTTCAACATGCGTTTTCTAATTTATATTTCATGTTATACTCTTTTGTTGAAATAGCCTTAGGTCAAGTAGAGTCAATGAAGAAGAATTTAGATATGTAGCAAAATGAAGTGATTGTATTCTCAACTCCACCACTCTACTGTAACCACAAGCCATTCCCATTACTCTTATCTCTTCATTCGTCTTGCTCCTGATGGTTTCATTATTCGGTGTGCCATCATCATGCAACGTCTGGCCCAAGCACGGTCATCCTCGTCTTCCTTACGTCCCCATGGCAAATCACTGTGACCTCCGCCACCACCATGGCCTTTGGCAAAGGTGGTGGCATCGTCCAACATACCGCCGTAAAGAAATAAGGCGCAAGTCATTATGTTCTCGCCATCAGCAGCCATATCCGCCAGCATCGTACCATTGAAGTTTTCCATCTCACGGAATGACATGTCGGGCAATGCTGAGCGGAAGTCAGAAAGCACAGTATCAGCAAAAGCATCCTTCAGACGATATCTAATTTGGTCTTCCATCTGCCCGGCAGCTTCATATACTTGGTGGCGAAGCTCATCACGGTTAGATTTCAGTATTTCCACATCAGACAGAATTTTGTCACGTTGCTGAACAGCATCTTCGAGCTTGGTTTTCTTGTCTGCCAGTCCATCGATGACAGACTGCAACTGGACATCCAATTTTCGGATCTGTTCACGGATAGCATCTGCGTTACCACGACCATGTACCAATTCTTCAGCAAGACGCTTCTGCTCTGTCTCGATAATTGCTTTCTGTTTTTCTAGATTCTGAACCATAGTCGTAAGACCTTTTACACGACGTTCCGCCATAACAATCTCCTGATGGAGTAATCGGAGACGTTCTGTATTAGTTGCGAGTTCTTTCTCTAAAGCAGTGCATTCATGACTGAGTGCCCTTTTGTATTCTTCAGTTGAACGATGCCTGGCACCAGTGAGCACTATATTATCTCCACGGTCAAGTCCCCACTTGGCATTAACTTTTGCTAAAGCATCATGTATAGCGGTCGTTCTTGCTTTAAACTCGTATTTGTCTTTACCGGCAAAGAGCTTTTTGAAAGCGAACTTTTGATTCTCATCTATCGGCAAAAGCGTGAGGTGCATATGCGGATTCGATTCGTCCACATGAACATAACAAGCCACTATATTTTCCTCACCCCATCGGTCGGCAGCAAACTTATACATATCACAAGCCCATTGTTCAATGTTCTTACAGCGAGTAACGCCAGAGTTATTCGCATCTTTTTCAAAGTCCACCTTCTGGTTACCAAATGCAAGTTCACGCATACGTTCGCGTCCACCACCAAGAATCACGTTCACGACCGTTCGATAGTATGGTTCTTTCATCCCTTCATTAGGGTCTTTGATACCACGAGCCTTTAAGTTCATAGCCATCAGCTCCGGAATAGAATGAGATTTATCAATCGGCTGTACTTTGCCACCACGAACAACCTCGAAGTTCAAAGTCGTCCGTGTGCGGTCATAATTACCAGAATGCGTAGCCGACAGCCATCCCTTATCCGTCCAATGCCGTTGATGTTCATTGCTTTGAGCTACAGTAAAACCTTTTCCTGGCCTAAAATCAAATACCTGTTTTGCCATTATGCTTTTTGTTTTTATCGCCCTACAGCTTGCTGTCTTTCTGGTCTTTCTCCGAGAGTGGCTTGCCACAATCGGGTATTAGGCTACCACCTTATATTCATTACTGAACAATCGGGCAAGCCCGACCAATTAAGACCAAGGTCTTTGACATTATTCTTTAGTTTGCGATATGCCGTCAGATTTAATCTGAAGCAAGGGAGAAAAGAATGTACTATGACCTATAACAAGCATGAAGCTATGTGCTGTCGTTATGCGTTATTCATATCGTTAGCGTCCTCCTGTAAGAAATCTGTGCCGAAACGAATAAAGTATGACTCTACCTTTTCCGCTGTCGTGTGCACAGTTTCATGACTGTAGATTGTAAGAGTGAGCGTATTGTCGTTAGCCATCTTATCAAGGTAGTCCTGCCAACGTTGGCGGTCGCCGCCACAAATATTGTAGAACGCTCTGTATAACGCATGTTCGACTTTTGGCGTGTACGCCCATTCCTTGATCAAATCACTCATGTCAGAGAAGATTTCCTCGTAGAGCTGTCGGCAGAACTTGCGCTGTTTTTTTTCCAGATCTGATTGTGCCGGGTCTTTCAGTAGAGAACCATCCTTGATTTCTGTAGAGTAACCAGTTGTTTCATCAGCTCCAGTATCAGATGTTCGTTCACGACACTTTGATGATGATTTTTCATTCATCTGTGCTTTCGAATCAGACTGATTTAATAACTCAAGTGTTGACTGGTCTTTGTCCAGCACTTCCTGAATCCATTTAAATTTCAGTGCTTCAAAAGTGATGGTCATTGATTTGTACGAATCCTCACGTGCTAACTGACCTATTTTGGACAGTTCGCTCAGGAAGTCACGTACAGTAGCTCGTTGCCAGCCCCATTTCTCAGCCAGTTCAGTCACAGTCGTGTCAAATTCACCAAGCAGTTCAGCTGCTGCTGTTTTAGGCAAAACCGTAAATGGCTTCTTAACCATGGCCCTACTCAGCAAGTCAAAGTATGCCTCCAACCGAGTATAACGTCCCTTGGGTTTCTGTTTTAAGAGTTCAATCAAGCGTGGGGTGACCACTACATGACTGACCTCATAAGATAGATTTTTGTTCATCAAATTCTTTTCTTGTTTTTATACTTCTGTTTAGTGCTGACCCAAGGGAACCGGGAAGTTATGGTCAGCGGTTGTTCTTTTTATTAAAGTCTATGTTTAGTTTTGTGTTGGTCAATAATAGTATGCAACTAATTGTTTTGGATAGTTGCACAATGACATTATAGTATCAGGATTATTCACAAGATTGCGTACTTTACTTGAAGGATAAAAAATAGACGCAACAATGTAAATTCCAAACGTAACTGCCATTGAAAAGCAATGTGGAATAAATAGTAATGCCAATGTCAATAAGCAAGCCACAATCATCACCTTGCACTTTTTTAGCTTATAAAATATCTTCTCTGCCATGGAGAAACGCATCAACAAGGCTGTGATGCAAACAGGTATAAAAGTATCGGCAGGGAAAACCATGCAGCGGCTTTGAATGAACAAGAAAAATATTAGCACTTGCATGACAACAAGGACATAGAATCTTCTGGCAACATCATGAAAACTCATGCGTGCATAGAATGAGTTCATTACCTTATTTTCTTTCTTGTAACAACAAAGAGCTGCAACCATAATAAGGGTAGGGAATATAAAAAGTAGACTATTCCAAATCATATCTTATCGTTTTTGTTAGTTCTAAAAATCTTGTCATAAACTTCCAATTCAAGCTCGACGTAACCCCAAGAAGCTTCCTTTACTATAGATTCCACATCATCGGGGGTAGGCTCAAGACATCTGATCCTTCGTGAAAAATCATCATCCGAGCGACTCAATTTTCGAATAGCTCTATCCAATTCATATTCAGATATGCCAACAACTTGTCCCCGGACTTTATTGCCTCTTGGCCACTTGACTATCAGCTGAAATACAGGACTAGCGTATTTCTTCAATACTCCACCTGAAATAAACATGAACCAATCGTCCTGACGGATATCCTGTATAGTAATCCATGTTCTGTACTTCTTGATAATCATTGCCATTTTCTTCCACAATACTCTGTTCATACTAAAAGAAATCGCTCATTACGCTAGATTCTGATTTCTCATATAAATACCTGCCAATTGTTCTTTTTTTACGTAGCTCATTAAGGATTTCACCTTCCATGTCGTCTAACGAATCATAGATGGTAACATAAACATGTTCACATAAACCATTTACATTAGTGGCAGCATTAACCTTGAACATGTGTCCATATTTAGGATTTGAATAGGCACAACAACTAAGTCCGAACTTCATATTCTCTACAGCCTGATGATAGTACAGCAGAATAAATTCCATTTGGTCTTCCAGATAGTTCAATATGCTCTCGAACTCAACAGGATTTGCCAACTGATACATTAGGATACCTTCATCTTCATGAATTTCCACATCATGAAGATTACGCATATCAAATACATCCGGCACCATCAAAGGTGCAGAGATTTTAAACAATTCAATTCCGTCTTCTATCAACATCTATACAATAG
>DXOJ01000151.1 GCA_019412865.1 Bacteroides sp.
ATTTAAAACTTGTAAGACTCTTTTCTTTAATAATCCTTATAAACATAGGTACAAGGCTCTTTTTTTCATTTAGTTTATCTAATTTTGCAGTCATGAAAACATCAACATTTGCCCCTTTTGCCAAACCGCTTTATGTAATGGTAAAGCCTGTAGGTGCCGTATGTAATCTAGCATGCGATTACTGCTATTATTTGGAAAAGGCCAACCTATACAAAGACAATCCGAAACACGTAATGAGCGATGAACTTCTGGAAAAGTTTATCGACGAGTACATTAACTCACAAACCATGCCACAGGTGCTTTTCACCTGGCACGGAGGAGAAACGCTGATGCGACCGCTCTCCTTCTATAAAAAGGCAATGGAACTACAAAAGAAGTATGCCCGCGGACGAACGATCGACAACTGCATCCAAACCAACGGGACCATGCTCACCGACGAATGGTGTGAATTCTTCCGTGAAAACAATTGGCTGGTAGGAGTCTCTATCGATGGTCCCCAGGAGTTTCATGACGAGTATCGCAAAAACAAAATGGGAAAACCCTCTTTTGTGAAAGTGATGCAAGGCATCAATCTTTTGAAAAAACATGGGGTGGAATGGAATGCGATGGCAGTCATTAATGACTTCAATGCCGACTACCCACTAGACTTTTACCATTTCTTTAAAGAAATCGGTTGCCAGTATATCCAGTTCGCTCCTATCGTTGAACGTATTCTCTCACATGAAGACGGTCGTCACCTCGCTTCTCTTGCAGAAAATAAAGCCGGAACTCTTGCTGATTTTTCGATCACCCCGGAGCAATGGGGCAACTTCCTTTGTGCTCTTTTCGACGAATGGGTGAAAGAAGACGTAGGCAAATACTACGTACAAATATTCGATTCGACTTTGGCGAATTGGATGGGCGAACAACCTGGTATATGCACAATGGCAAAGACCTGTGGTCATGCCGGTGTGATGGAATTCAACGGAGATGTTTATTCTTGCGACCACTTTGTATTCCCCGAATATAAATTAGGTAACATTTACAGTAAAACTCTGGTGGAAATGATGCATAGCGAACGTCAGCACAATTTCGGGAACATGAAATATCAGTCTCTCCCTACTCAATGCAAGGAATGTGAGTTCCTGTTTGCCTGCAACGGAGAATGCCCGAAAAATCGTTTCAGCCAAACGGCTGAAGGCGAACCGGGGTTAAATTACTTATGCAAAGGGTATTATCAGTTCTTTAAGCATGTAGCTCCTTATATGGACTTTATGAAAAACGAACTGATGAATCAACGCCCTCCTGCTAATATCATGGAAGCACTGAAAAACGGAGATTTAAAAATTGAATACTAACCAATCATATATTGTAATTTTATCATTTAATAATGAACAGATTAAGACTTTATCTATTAGCGCTGACCGCGCTTTTTGTATGTTCCGTGAGAGCGGATGAGGGTATGTGGCTATTGCAACTGATGCAACAGCAACACTCCATAGACATGATGAAAAAACAGGGATTAAAACTGGAAGCACAAGACCTATATAATCCGAATGGCATTTCTCTTAAAGATGCTGTAGGTATATTCGGAGGAGGGTGTACCGGAGAAATTATCTCACCCGAAGGTTTGATTCTAACCAATCACCACTGTGGCTACGCTTCCATCCAACAACATAGTAGTGTTGAACACGATTATCTGACTGACGGTTTCTGGGCTACTTCCAGAGACAAAGAGCTCCCTACTCCGGGACTGAAATTTACATTTATCGAACGTATCGAAGATATTACGGATATTGTCAATGCCAAGATTGCGGCGAAAGAAATCACCGAATCCGAATCATTCAGCAATATATTCCTTCAAAAGCTGGCTCATGATCTTTATTTTAAAAGTGATCTGGCAGACAAAAAAGGAATTATTCCGCAAGCTCTTCCGTTCTATGCCGGAAATAAATTCTATCTTTTCTATAAGAAAATATATCCGGATGTACGTATGGTAGCCGCTCCACCCTCTTCTATCGGTAAGTTTGGTGGTGAAACAGACAACTGGATGTGGCCGCGTCATACCGGTGACTTTTCCATGTTCCGTATTTATGCAGATGCAAATGGTGAACCTGCAGAATACAGCGAGAGCAACGTCCCACTGAAAACCAAGAAACATTTGTCTATCTCTATCAAAGGATTGAAAGAAGGAGATTATGCAATGATTATGGGATTCCCCGGAAGTACGAGCCGCTACCTGACTGTATCAGAAGTAAAAGAACGTATGGAATCGGAAAACGATCCACGTATCCGTATTCGTGGTGCACGTTTGGCTGTCCTGAAAGAGGTAATGAATGCCAGTGACAAAATCCGTATTCAATATGCTAACAAGTATGCGGGTTCCAGCAACTATTGGAAAAACTCCATCGGCATGAATAAGGCCATCATCGATAATGATGTATTGGGAACAAAAGCTGCACAAGAAGCCAAATTCGCAGAGTTTGCAAAAGCACAAAACAATGCTGAATATGCAGCAGTAGTGAAGAATATTGATGACCTGGTAGCTAAGACAACTCCTCTCAACTATCAGTACACCTGTTTGAGAGAGACTTTCTTCGGAGCTATCGAATTTGGCAATATTATGTTGGCTAAAACACGCGAAGCATTGCTTGAGAAAAACGATTCTGTAATCGAAGCACGCATGAAAGCCTTGGAAAGCACTTACGAAAGCATCCATAACAAAGATTACGATCATGAAGTAGACCGCAACGTAGCGAAAGCCTTGTTCCCCTTATATGCTGAAATGATTCCGGCAAACCAACGTCCTTCTATTTATAAGGTTATTGAGCAGAAATATAAAGGCGATTATAACAAATTCGTTGATGATATGTATGACAACTCTATTTTTGCCAACCGGGCAAACTTCGAGAAGTTTACAAAGAAGCCTTCAGTGAAAGCGATTGACAATGATCTGGCACTGCAATACTGCCAGTCTAAATACGACTTGATGGATACACTGACTTCCCAGCTCAAGGATATGGATCGGGAACTAGCTTTGCTGCACAAAACTTATATCCGTGGTCTAGGTGAAATGAAGTTGCCTGTACCTTCTTATCCGGATGCAAACTTCACCATTCGTCTGACCTATGGTAACGTGAAACCTTATGATCCGAAAGACGGCGTACACTACAACTACTATACGACCACTAAAGGTATTCTTGAAAAAGAAAATCCGGAAGACCGTGAATTCGTAGTACCTGCCAAACTGAAAGAACTGATCGAAAAGAAAGATTACGGCCGTTATGCTTTGCCAAATGGTGATATGCCTGTCTGCTTCCTGTCGACCAACGACATCACCGGTGGTAACTCCGGCAGCCCGGTATTGAATGAAAACGGAGAACTGATCGGTTGTGCTTTTGATGGCAACTGGGAATCATTAAGCGGTGACATCAATTTCGACAACAACCTACAACGTTGTATTAACCTGGATATCCGTTATGTCCTGTTCATTCTGGAAAAGTTAGGAAACTGCGGACACCTAATCAATGAAATGACAATCGTAGAATAAATGAGAAAACAAATCCTATTTGTCCTATTTTCACTGGCAACTCTTAGCATCCACGCCGACGAAGGCATGTGGATGCTAACCGATCTGAAAGCACAGAACGCTGTTGCCATGCGCGAACTTGGCCTCGAAATTCCGATAGAGGAAGTATACAACGCAAATGGTCTTTCTCTAAAAGACGCTGTTGTACACTTCGGAGGAGGATGTACGGGAGAAGTTATCTCTTCCGAAGGACTGGTACTGACTAACCATCACTGTGGTTATGGAGCTATCCAGCAACATAGTAATGTAGAACATGACTATCTGACAGATGGTTTCTGGGCTATGAACCGTGATGCGGAACTTCCTACTCCGGGATTGACCGTCACTTTTATCGACCGGATTCTCGATGTGACCGATTACGTCAACGAACAACTGAAAAAAGATCCGGACCCGGATGGTGTTAATTATCTATCTCCAAGTTATCTTGGTAACGTAGCAGAACGTTTTGCCAAAGCGGAGAATATAGAAATAACTCCTGCAACAAAGTTGGAGCTCAAGGCTTTTTATGGAGGAAACAAATATTATCTGTTCATCAAAACAGTATACAGTGATATTCGTATGGTAGGGGCTCCTCCTTCTTCCATCGGTAAATTCGGAGCTGATACCGACAACTGGATGTGGCCTCGTCACACAGGCGACTTTTCTCTCTTCCGTATTTACGCGGACAAGAATGGAAAACCGGCAGAATATTCTAAAGACAACGTTCCTCTGCAAGTGAAAAAACATCTGAAGATCAGCCTCACCGGAGTTCAGGAAGGAGATTTCACCTTTGTCATGGGATTCCCCGGACGTAACTGGCGGTATATGATTGCCGACGAAGTGGAAGAACGGATGCAAACGACCAATTTCATGCGCCAGCATGTACGCGGAGCCCGTCAGAAAGTACTTATGGAGCAAATGCTGAAAGATCCGGCAGTGCGTATTCATTATGCAAGCAAATATGCTTCTTCGGCCAATTATTGGAAAAATGCAATCGGCATGAATGAAGGACTGATACGCCTCAATGTACTGGATACCAAACGTGCACAGCAAGAAGAACTATTAGCCCGCGGCCGTGAGAAGGGAGATGATTCGTATCAGAAAGCCTTTGATGAGATTCGCTCTATTGTATCTCACCGACGCGATGCGCTATATCATCAGCAAGCTATCAATGAAGCATTGGTCACCGCCCTTGATTTTATGCGTATCCCTTCCACGACAGAATTGGTTACCGCTCTGAAATCGAAAGATAAAGAGCTGATAAAAGAAGCAAAACTAAAACTGAAGAAAGAAGGAGATAAGTATTTTGCATCTGTCCCCTTCCCGGACGTAGAACGGATGGTAGCGAAAGAAATGCTGAAAACTTATGCCAACTACATTCCTGCAGAACAACGAATCAACATCTTCGAAATCATCAATTCTCGTTTCAAGGGAAGTATTGACGCCTTCGTTGATGCCTGTTTCGAACATTCCATTTTCGGCAATCCTAAAAACTTTGAGAAGTTTATCAAGAAACCAAGTTTGTATAAAATAGGATATGACTGGATGGTACTATTCAAATATTCTGTTACCGACGGAATTCTGAAAACAGCCATTGCCATGAAAGAAGCCAATCAGAACTATGACGCAGCTCATAAAGTATGGGTGAAAGGCATGATGGACATGAGACAGGAAAAAGGAACGCCAATTTATCCGGATGCGAACTCTACTTTACGATTGACATACGGCCAGGTGCTTTCTTATGAACCGGCTGACGGTGTGGTATATGATGCTCATACCACCCTCAAAGGTGTGATGGAAAAAGAAGATCAGGGAAACTGGGAATTCGTAGTGCCTCAAAAACTAAAAGAGCTATATAACTCCCAGGATTATGGACGTTATGGCAAAAACGGTGAAATGCCTGTCTGCTTTATCGTAAACACCGATAATACAGGAGGAAACTCCGGCAGCCCGGTATTTAACAGTAAAGGTCAGCTGGTTGGAACTGCTTTCGACCGCAACTTTGAAGGCTTAACAGGAGACATCGCTTTCCGTCCTTCATCGCAGCGAGCCGCTTGTGTTGACATCCGCTATACCTTGTTTATCATCGATAAATACGCAGGAGCCTCTCATATCATCGACGAACTTAGCATTGAGTAAATTGAGTAAATTGAGAATTGAGAATTAAAAATTGAGAAATAAAAGTCATGCCACTGGGCATCATATTTCTCAATTTTTAATTCTCAATTCTCAATTTATATAAACTCTTCTACCATATACATCTCGTCAATCATCTCATTCATTATATTCTGTAAATTCTGAACTGCTTCTTCAGGAGATTCCCCATAAGCATTACATTGCATATTTACAGTCAACCAGGCATAATAGCCACCATCTGATGCGCGTTCAAGCACATAATCCGTTCTGTTTAGTTTCATATTGGTAAATAATTAGTGAATATTGGTATTGAAGTTATTTCTGAATGTGAAGCTGCCAGTTTCTCCAGTTCACGGATCATCCGACGTTCACAGCTGCGAACCCAATAAACGAAATGACGGTTCGGAGTATATTCTCCTGCAAAACGAAGCAACGGTTGCAAATCAAAGGAATCACTGATTATTCCTGCCCCCGCTTTCATTGCATCATAGGCATTGCAGTCTTGTTCAATATGTGCCGGAACCATTAATACAGGTTTTCCAAGATACATTGCTTCGCAAATAGACTCGAAGCCTGCTGTACTGGCATAAGCCTTACAACCCGCCATAGCATTAAGAAACTTCACATCATCTATTTGATGGAAACTCAATGTTTCGTCAATCTGTGTCACCTCTTCAGCATCCGATCTATCCCAGAAAAAAGTTAAAGGGACTTCCGGATGCTTCGCATGAAAGCTCTCTACGCTATCGGCAAACCCGGAATTAACCATATATCCATGAATATAATCACCCTTTTCCGGACGGATAGCGGTCACTTCCTGACGAATCAATGGAGGAACGGTCACTATTTGATTCATATCATCCTGTTCCATTTCCAGGAAAGACAAAGCCAGTTTCTTCGAAGATCTTAGAGCGGTCATCCGGGTAAAGAAACGCAGCATCCATAACTGGCACGAATTTTTATCCGGAAACTCGAAATCACGATGTAAAAACAGATACTGATGTCCAACACAAATATACGGAACGGAGGGACGGAAGAGTGCATAGGTAAGTCCGGTTAAAAGCTCGTAGAAGTTGATCACAACTTCCGCCCCTGTCTCCCTGATCCGCTGATTTATATAATACATGCTACGAAGATACTCCGGTAATCTTAATAAATTGTATGCAAAGCTTTTCGTCAGGTTCGCCCGTTTATTATCTGCCGTAGGCAGAAAGTTCGGACTAATGAATCGCTTCACCGGTGCATGAATACTCCGATTGAAAAATCCCGGCAAAGTACGTGTCGAGCTTTTCCCGACTAAGACTTCCACTACTTCATGCCCATTGCGCAATAACATTTCTTCGAGGGTGATAGCCTGTGTAAAGTGCCCTCTCCCCTCACCTTGAACAACAAATAAGAATTTCATAGTTCTATTATTTTTCGATACGCAAAGTTCCCTCTTTCACATTACAAGATGATGACTCTACGATTACTATTCCGTGAACAAAAACGACTTTTTTTCGTTATTATAATAAAATAGAAATTATATTTGCGG
>DXOJ01000152.1 GCA_019412865.1 Bacteroides sp.
TTCGCCGCATATGATTTTCCAAACCGACGTGGACGACTATTGCAAATATATCCGTCTGTTGAGTCCAGTACATCATTCATGCAGGCAATTAAGCCCGTTTTATCTATATAGATTTTTGAATTCAGTGCTACTTGAAATGCACTGTTATCCGGATTCACAAATCTTCCCATATATTACACCTTCTAATCTACTTCTATACTGATTATGATACCATGAAACCTTAACACCCTCAACTTATATTATAAGCCACTTTTCACGCCAAACATCCATTTCACGCCCTTAGCCAGCCTTTTCCCCGCATCTGCAAAATGCCCTCCCGCATTCCACTCTAAAACCACAGATTCCACCATCGAGTCCTCCTGTAACAGCCTTTCCTGCGCCCTGGTCCTGTCACCGACCGCTGCCATTACTTTGTTCTTCGTCTTCTCTTCTTTCCCGCCAAGACTCAGATACACGCTACATTTACTCTGAATCACATGATCCCTCACATAATGATCCCAGTCCGGGAACCACAACGAACCCGAACAGCATACAATTCCAGAAAACACGTCACTTTCATAAGCTGCCCATAGCGCGAATAATCCGGCAAGCGAATAACCCATCAGCCAATGTTCCCTGTCTTTCACACCAAAAGTCCGGTCAATATGTGGCACACATTCCTCTGTCAGCCATCTCAGCGTCTTCAGACCTTGTCCGGCGAAGCCTTCCTTTCCGAATACAGCCGATGCTTCCCACGGTGAAAAGTCCCGGTTCCAGTTCTCCACCTGAAATGCAACGAGCAGGAAATTTTGTTCCGGCACAAGTTCCAGTAGAGATTCCCACAGATATTCTACTTCGTTCTGCTGATGTGGATACATGCCCCAGAAGATGACCGGGCCGCCGGTTCCGTTCTGAGCGAGATGTAGTTTGATTCCGTTTATTGACATATCCTGAATCATCCCGGCACTCCCGCCGCTCTTTTCTTTTGTTAGCTCCGTTGTAAGCATTTGCTTTTTCTCTTTATTTTCCATCTGCAATTCTCCTAAATTACAAAGATTCATCTTTATTAATCTCTTCCATATACCCGGCTGTAACAATGCCTGCCGGCAATGCCACAATTGCAATTCCAAATACCGACGATAACATCGTAATCACCTTACCAATCGTTGAAACGGCATAGATATCCCCATATCCAACCGTAGTCAGCGAAACGGTCGCCCAGTATACCGCATCAAAAAAGCTTGGAAATGTTGCCGATTCTACATTAAACATGATCAGTGCCGAGATCACTATGTATCCTATCGCCAATCCGCCTACTACCAGCAACGCCTCTCTCTGCTTTTTGAATACATTGATAATGATATTAATACTCTTAGAATATCTGATCACTTTAAATACTCGGAATACCCGGAAAGTTCTGAACAACCGGAAGAGCCTTAATAACTTCAGGCTGCTGTTCAAAAGCGTTACTGATGGAAGGATCGATACCAAATCGATTACCGCCATTGGTGTAAACGGATATTCGGCAAATGATTTCTTTCCTTTTTTCAATTTCAGGTCCGCCGTTAATAATCTTAGAATATAGTCTATGATAAATATAATAACCGTAACAAAATCTAACATTTGCGTAAGTTCATTTGCGTTTCTAACGGCAAGCGGAATAATACTTACTACTATGACGATCATCATCATCCAGTCATATAGCTTGCTTAGTGTATTTTGTTCATCGGCTACTTCGATTATGTCGTATAAGGATTTTCTCCATTTCATAAAATCACTTCCTGTTCATATTTTCCCGAAGGGGATATTCCATCCCGGACGATAAAGTCCCCTTTCAG
>DXOJ01000153.1 GCA_019412865.1 Bacteroides sp.
CACTTATACTATTTATAGCTGCATGTAGCAATGATGACTCCAACGGTGGAGGCTCGTCACAGTCAGGTGATGCCTACTGGAAAATTTCCTCCACTGTAAAATCGGCATCCGGATCGTCTGCCATAATCATCACAGGTACTCCTGGGACAATATGGAATGCAGAAATCACTGAGGGCACAACATGGTGTTCTTTCAGTAGCAATGATCTGACCTTATCCTCTAAATCCGGAGAAATAAAAGACGGACTCAATGTTTTATACGTGTATTATAATAGCAATACAGGTAAAGAACAACGTGTAGCAAAAGTTTCACTCCAGTTTGCAGACCAAGAGGCGAAAGTCTTTGATTTAGTACAATTATCTGAATCACAGCAGAACTTGCCAGCTTTCAAACTGTGGGCTGAAGTTCCTGATTTCAAGGAAAATGCTAATTATCAGTATGTAACTCATTATGCTCTATTGAATAATAAAACAATACGTAATTATTCTATTTGTTTTGATAAAACAAAGAAAGCAGCTTTATGGGTAGCCTATCCGATACATAACGCATACCTCAAAGGTTCAGGAGAACGTACAGACCGTTGGGCCTTCGACCCTATCATTCCTCAAAGTTATCAGGCTGATTGTACATTAAGATCTTATGGAGGATCTTATGACCGTGGTCATCAGCTTCCATCAGCCGATCGCCTAGGAACAGACGAAATGAATGCTCAAACCTTCTATATGTCCAATATGACCCCACAGCTTAATCGTTTGAATCAGGATATGTGGGCTAAACTTGAAACAAAAGTTCGGGCAAATAACTGTTCTGATACCTTGTATGTAGTTACCGGCGCATATTTTGGGGCAGGTGCAACCACCACTACGGATGGAGCAAGGAATACAGTTCCGGTTCCTACGAACTACTTCAAAGTACTTCTGCGTACGAAGAGTGGAAAAACAGGAAAGAACATCAAAGATTGTTCAGACAGTGAACTGATATCAATAGGATTTTGGGTAGATCACAAATCGTATGGAAACATTGAACCTCCTAAGTCTATCTGTACTTCTGTAGCAGACATCGAAAAGATGACAGGATTTACCTTCTTCCCACAAGTATCCAACAGTGTAAAACAACAAAATAATCCCACTCAATGGGGGATTAACTAATAAGCTAGCTTATGAAAAAACTGTTATTAGTAACCGCGCTCTTTGCGCTGCTGATATCGTTCAGCTTTGCGCAGAAACCGTATAAGGTTGTATTTTACAATCTTGAGAACTTCTTCGATACAATCAATGATCCGGAAGTTCACGATGATGAATTTACTCCCGAAGGTCCTAAGAAGTGGAACTCAGCCAAGTACAATAAGAAGTTGGCTAACACAGAACGTGTATTCTTCGATATTGCAGCTATCAACAAGGATTATCCGGTAATTATCGGTGTATCGGAAGTAGAAAACCGCAGTGTACTGGAAGATATTATCGCAACCCGCAAACTGGCTCCGGCAAACTATCGGATTTCACATTTCGACTCTCCTGAAGCCCGCGGTGTAGACGTTGCTTTTCTGTATCGTCCCGATGTGTTTAAAATAGAAGGAGAAAAAGCTGTAAGAACAGTCATCCCTTCACTTCCGGACTTCAAGACCCGTGATATCCTGACGCTTTGGGGAACGATTGAAAACGAACCCTTCTTCTTTATGGTAGCACACTGGCCTTCACGCCTGGGAGGAAAAGAAGCTTCAGAATTTAAACGTATCGCTGTAGGCGAACAGATGCGCAGCATTGCAGACTCTGTAATGAAGGCCAATCCTAACACGAAAGTGGTTATGATGGGAGACTTCAATGATGATCCGACCGACAAAAGTATAGCACAAGGGTTAGGAGCCAAATTCAAACTGAAAGATTTGAAGGAAGGCGACTTCTTCGCTCCTTATGCCGATATGCTCAAAGCAGGATACGGAACACTAGCCTACGGAGATGCCTGGAATATCTTTGATAATATTGTAGTATCCGAGAATTTAGCAAAAGGATCGACAGGAAAGCTGAAATTGCAGCAAGCTCCCGGATCTAAATTCTATGGAAATATCTTCAAGCAACTTTACATGGTGCAGAAAGAAGGACAATACAAAGGATATCCATTGCGCACATACGTAGGTAATAACTTCCAGGGAGGTTACAGTGACCACTTCCCCGTATATATCTATATAGGTAAATAAAAAAATAAGTTTATATGAAAATCAAAACAATCCTATTCATGGTATTATCTTTGATGTCATTCACTGTTTTTGCACAAAACAATGGTGGAGTCAAAGGTAAAGTCGTTTCCCGTACGACACGTGCGGCCATAGACGGCGTAAAAGTGACATTAACCCCGGGAGATGTAACAACCAAGACTGATGCGTCGGGTAACTTCGTTATCGAAAACCTGGCAAAAGGAGAATACACTCTGTCTTTCGAAGCTGCAGAGTTCGAACCTTTAACTCTGGCTGTCCGTGTGGATAAGTTGATCAGAGATATCAATAACGTCATTTTGATCCCTGAAAACGTTGCTCCTACGATGGACGATGCTATCTTTGCCGAATTTGACACAGAAACGCTGGAGGATGCACAATCACTTCCCTCGTCTCTGTCCGCATCAAAAGACGTATTCAATAACATCGCTTCCTACAAATTCAGTGAAATGCGTTTCAATGTACGTGGTTATGATTCTCAATACTCCGACGTTTATATGAACGGTATTCAACTGAATGACGCAATGACAGGATATACTCCCTGGTCTTTGTGGAGCGGCTTGAATGATGCGACTCGTAATCAGGAAGTCACATCTGCACTGAACATGGGGGATATGGGCATCGGCGGTATCGCAGGTACAACAAATATCAATACCCGTCCTTCACAGATGCGCAAAGGCCTTCGCGCCAGCGTAGTTAACGGTAACTCCATGTACCGCTTCCGTGGTATGCTGACCTATGCATCCGGATTACAGGATAACGGCTGGTCTTATGCCTTCTCCGTATCAACCCGCCAAGGAGGAAACTCTTATGTAAACGGTGTGTACTACAATGCCTTCGGATATTTTGCCGCTGTAGAAAAGCAATTCAATTCACAACACCGCTTGGCATTAAGCATCCTGGGTGCTCCCACAGAACGTGGTGCACAACAAGCTTCTACTCAGGAAGTCTACGACTTAGTAGGCAACAACTACTACAATCCAAACTGGGGTTGGCTGAATGGAAAGCGTGTCAACGCACGTGTGCGCAGCTATCATGAACCTATTACGATGTTGAATTATACATTCGACATCAATGACCGTTCACAATTAAACGTTGCAACCTCTGTACGTTTCGGACAGAACGGTTACTCTGCGCTGACTTGGTACGGTGGTCCCGACCCACGTCCCGACTATTACCGTTATTTACCGAGTTTCTATAACAACACTTACGTCGGAGCACAACTGTATGAAGCATGGATAGGAAATACTAATAACATCCGCCACATCAACTGGGACAACTTGTATCATATCAACCAAAGCCAGGAAGAGAACCCGACCTATGGAGCCGGTCATCGTGCCATCAACATGATTGAAGAACGCCATGCCGATCAGATAGACTGGAATCTCTACACACAATTCTCTCATATCTTCCGTGACAATTCTAAAATTAACGGTGGATTGAACTTGCGTCGTAATCGCACAGAATATTATAGCGAAGTGAAAGATTTGCTGGGTGGTGATTACTGGGTAGACGTAGACAAGTTTGCCGAACGTGACATGGGTGGTATGAACCCAATCCTTTACCAGAACAACATGGAGTACTATGATAAGTACGGTCATGCCCAAGCTGTCAAGAAGGGTGATAAATACAGCTACGACTACTACGGAAATATTATCAACGCACGCGCCTGGGCACAATATAGCAGAAACTTCGGCAACTTTGGAGTCAATCTGGGTGGAGAACTCGGACATACTACTCTGTGGCGTCATGGTATTTGGAAAAAAGGGTTGTTCCTTGACAATTCTCAAGGAGACTCTAAGAAGCAGAATTACCTGACTTATAAACTGAAAGCCAACTTCAGCTATAAGTTCTCTGCTGCTCATTCTATTGATGCCAACATCATCTATATGCAGGATGCTCCTGCCTTCCAAGCTTCATTTGTTTCTCCCCGTACCCGCAACTCTGCGACTCCGGGTATTTCAAGCGAGAAGGTATTTGGTGTAGACGCCTCTTATAACTTGCGTTGGGGGGATGTTAAAGCACGTATCTCCGGATACTATACGAAGTTTATGGATCAGTCCAAAGTTCTCTCTTATTATGATGACGTAGAAGCTACCTTCTCCAACTTTGCAATGAGCGGTATCAACAAACGTCACTTCGGACTTGAAGCAGCAGCTTCTGTACCTATCTATGCAGGACTTTCTCTGAATGCAGCCATCAGCTGGGGACAATTCACTTATGACAATAACCCGGATTATGTACAGATTCAGGATAATAGTGGAGAAATCAAAAACCAGGGTAAAGTATACTGGAAGAACTTCCGTGTAGAAAGCACTCCGCAAACAGCACTGAACGTAGGCTTGTCTTACCGTGGTCCTAAAAACATATTTGCGTCATTAGATATGAACTATTATAATAATATGTACTTATCTATGAGTCCGCTCTATCGTACAGATGCCGTACTGACACCGGGAATGACTGAAGAAGATATCGCAACGTTACGTAATCAGGAGAAATTCAACTCTGCTTGCGTTTTAAATGCAAGTGTTGGTAAGAACTGGTACATTAACCGTGCCTATACTCTTGGTTTCAGCCTGGAGGTAAAGAACCTGCTCAACAACCAGAATATCAAGACCGGCGGTTATGAACAAGTTCGTCTGCTGAAGAACAAGGATGAAAGTTATCAAACTTACCAACCGTTTGATTCGAAATATTTCTATATGTTCGGTACAACCTATTACATGAACATTTATTTCCGTTTCTAAGGACATCATAAGTAAAAAGAACAGTTATGAACAAAATATTTAAATTATTTATGCTTGCGGTAGTAGTGCTCGGTTTCAGTAGCTGCTACAACGAATTTGAAGAGCCTGCTCCAGCCAAAGTCTGGACAAAAGAAGACTTCTCAAATAGCAAACTAATCTCCATCAAGGACTTTAAGCAACTTTTCTATAAAGAATACGGAAACGGTGCAGCCAGTCTGGGAAAAACTCTGGAAATCACAGAAGACTATGTCATCAGCGGAAAAGTCATCTCAAGCGACCAAGCCGGTAATGTATACAAATCAGTATACATCTATGATGAATCATCCAAATCAGCCATTGAACTGAAATTGATGGTTAGCAACTATGTTTATTTTCATGTAGGGCAGACTCTCTTTGTTAAAACCAAAGGTCTGGCTATCGGTAGCTATCGTTATATGTTAAGTGTAGGTGGAATGCCGACAGCAGAAGACATTTCCAAAGGTTATGCAAACCGTAATCTCGAGAATACCTTATTTGTAGATCAACATGTATTCAAAGGTGAACTCGGCAGTCTGACAGAAGACGACATATTGGTTATCAATGAAAATAATTATAAAACAGAATTGAATGATGATGCATTAGGACGTTTAGTACGTTTCGAAGGACTGACTTACAAAGAAGGCACATACGACGGCGACAAGTATCCTCAATATCTGGAAACAACTTACCCGAACGGTTCAACCACCGCTGTATATGAAAACAAATATTATGCAGAAGAAGGATTGACTCCAACCTATGCTTACAGCTATGGAGGTAATCGCTATTATGGTTCTTCCTGGTTTGCTTATGACAATGCGACATCTACAGGTGGCAACTATATCCTGCGTGTCAGCGGATATTCAAACTTCGCACTTCAGCCTCTGCCTGCAGATGGTGCCAAAGGTAATATCACCGCTATTTATACCAAATATTCTTCTAAAAGTGGAGGATATATTAAATATCAGTTATTGGTTAATAGCATGAACGATATTGATTTCTAAATAACTTCATTAAAAAAGGCATCTGTTTCTCAGATGCCTTTTTTAGATAATAACTCAGCACACCCTTCTGCAATAGTCAATATCATCTCTTTTCCCT
>DXOJ01000154.1 GCA_019412865.1 Bacteroides sp.
TAGCCATTAATATATTGACTATTAGCAGGAAAAGGGTACTTTAAGGGACGACTATATAAATCAGTTTCTGCTCCCACTTCCGGAAAATTAAATCCGTCACCGCATGATGTTGTTGACACTAATGCCAATGCTGTAACTAAGTAATATATTTTTTTCATAATGTTTTTCTTTTTCTAATTAAGATAATCATTCGCCAAGCCAAACTGTACTGATTGCAGATACTTTCATTCCGCCTTGACCACCCAACATAGTAAGGAATCCCATCGTTACTTCCGTCGTTTCGGATAATTCAAATTCAACTTCTACTTTTTCAAGAGTCGTTCCTAAAGTAACTCTCAAATTAGAAAGTAATGCTTCAGCCAGCACGATGTGATTCGGGTCATCATATACCCAATGCTTACCAGTGCTTGTATTCTCTTCTCTCGCATAATCAGGGAATGTATTATTACCTTTAGTTACCAGGAAGTGAATTGTGAAACGTCCAGTATTAAAGAAAACTTCTGCAATGTCTAATACAAACTTATATTTTCCTTTAGGAAGTGTCTTGACTTGATACAGCTTTCCATTTTCTTTCTTCCCTTCATCCCAACCGGATTGACACTGTAAATAAGTAGTTCCATTCGTCAAAATCATTCCGCGACCTGTGTAAGGAGCATTGCATGACCATCCCAAAGGAGCAGACATCCCCTTATACGTAGTTCCTTCCACCGGTGTGAACGGTTGCTTATAATTCTGTAATACAAACTCCGTAACATCCATTTCTTCGGTCAACAGCGTCAACTCATCATCGCTGATGATAGGAACAGAAATCGCTTCGTACTTCAAGACTACCTTACCACCCGTAAATCCTTCCGGTATAGTTGCCTTAAACTCATTATTACTGTTGAACACAGGTTTTACCTTTATTCCACCAATAGTAACTATACCGTCAGAGGTAAGTCCCTTCCCGGTTACCGTAATTTCATCACCTACCCGAACTAATTTATGACTCATCACATTGGCAGAAGTTACAGAAATAATATAAGGAGTTTCTTTCACCGTAAATTTGCCTGTATAGAAAGTCACATCTGATATTGATACTGTTAAATCAACTTCTCCAAACACATCATTTGCCGGAGCAGCTACTTTCACAACCAGTTCTGTCGTCGAGTTAGAAACGATAGTAGCTTCGCCACCACCAAACTGTACTCTTATATTCTTTACTTCTTCCGGGAAGTTCTCGCCAGTAATAGTCACTTCTGCACCTATATATTCCTCACTGCTAGAGACATTAGTAATTTTCGGAGAAGGAAGAACATTAAATACCTGAACAGCTTCTATCAATTCATAGGCCGTTTCTACCATCACGCCATTATCACCGTCCGTTGCTTCTTCCGGAACAATTATCACAATCTCTTTATCCGTAAAGCTAACGACTTTGGCTTCGGCATCTCCGAAGTAGACTTTCAACGGCTTCTCTTCTGTACCCACAAAGCCTTCACCTTTCAATGTAATCGTTGCACCACGATAACCGCTTCCGGCAGATATTCCGGTAAACGAAGCATGTTGCAATACTGTGAACTCACCGGATTCACCGCTCAAAGGAGTATTAACATGCTGTTTCGAGATAGTCAAATCAACAGGACCGGTAACGGCTTTCGACGGCACTTTCACTACAATCTTCGTATTCTCGCAAGAAACGACTTGCGCTGTTTCTTTTGTTCCGGTGAATACTAATTTTACAGCAGGCAGAGTAGAGCCCAGATTATTACCGATAATCGTAATTTCATCATCGGTAAAGCCCATTTCAGGAGAGATTGCCGTAACAGACGGTTGACCGAGCACCTCATAAGTGAGCTCCGATACATACGTATTCCCTAAAAGATTCAATATGATCTTTCCGGATGTCGCTCCTTCAGGTACTTTCACCACCAATCGTTCTTCCGAGCAGGAAACAATCTCCGTTTCATCTTCACCAATGAAAACTTTCATCAACTCCGGAGATACCCCGAACTGTTTTCCGTTAATCGTCAGTTCTTCACCGATGTAACCTGCCACCGGAGATATGCTGGACACACTAACCGCGCGTCCCTCATATTTCAGGTCTACTATTTCTTCTCCACCTTTATCACATGATGTCCATATAAACAAGGACAACAATAAGAATAAGCTATAATATACTTTTTTCATAAATCTTCTTTTTAGTCTTAGTTACCAGTAGCCATCTCTCTATTAATCCTGATAGCCGAAAGTTTCACCGTTCCCTTATTGTTCAACTGGGTTACAAATCCCATAGTCAGTTGTTTCGTTTCATCCAAATGGACAGCGATTTCTTTCGTGTGCGGATCCATGGAACCTGTGATAGCATAAGACCCTATCACTTTCCCTACATTTTCGTCCGCAGCGTCAAATATATCTCCATTAGCTACCAGGTTGGGGATAGTTCCATCACCTTCAGCTATCACAAAATGTACACCGAAACGACCTGCTTCTTTTGCTATTTGCACAAAATCCAACTCGAATACATAATCTCCTTTTGGCAAGGTAGCAACTTGATATATCTTCGCATTTTCCTTCTTATTGCTACCCCAACATTCCAAAACAAACAAACCGTCAGGATTTTCTTCCGTAAACTGTAGAGTGGTTGCACCATCGAAACCTCCGGATGTATGCCAACCAGTAGCTATCGCCCACGTTCCCACTGCACCACTCGGACTGAACGGCGCAACGCTGTTCTGCAAGAAAATAGATGTCACATCACCCGTTGCCTGCGGATCCATCAGTCCCGTACCGGTCAGTACTATGCTATTAGCATTCGTTTCGGGGCGAATGGTAACAGTGACCAGTCCTGATGTATATGCCGGAGTTCTGACAACAATCTGTTCATCCACTAAAGATTCTATCGGAGCTACCGTTCCATTAAACTTCACCTCAACCAAACTCTTATCAGTACCGAAGTTTGCACCTTTTATGGTTACCAAATCACCTTCGACAGCCATATTCGAGCCATATTCCGTATTGTGTGAAAAAATTTCCTCAACCATAGGAGTAGGATACACCTTGAATGTCCCCACAGTGATAGGTTCATTGTTCCATGTCTGCAAAGTCACTTCTCCCGCTACTGCTCCTTCCGGAACTTCTACCACTACACAGTTGTTATTGCAAGACAAAATATTACTCACTGCTACTCCTCCAAAAGCAATTTTCAAAGCTTCTTTCCGGTCACCGAAGTTAGTTCCTGTAAATGTGACCTTTTCTGCTGCATATCCCAGCTTGGGATACATCTCCGATATTTCTGCCGTAGGATATACATAAGTCTTAAATTTAGCATCCTGCTCGCATCCGGCAAACAATACCGGAAAAGAAATCAGAGCCAATAGGCCAAGCGTATTTTTTATTAATGAGTATTTCATATCGTTCATATATAT
>DXOJ01000155.1 GCA_019412865.1 Bacteroides sp.
CATTATAACGTCCGTGTTTCATTGTATAGGACAAAGACAGATTATGAGAGAATTGTTCCGGCACTATATTTTTTGATTCTTTATCTCCCAGATTCTCCCAATAAAGAGGGAAATCATGTTGCCAGTAGCTATCATACCCTATGCTCAATACATTTCCCTTGACAAACAAGTCGTTCCAATAGAAATTAGCGTTGATATTGGCATAACGATAGGGAAGATTGGGCATGCGCACCTTATAGTGCATACTTTCCTGCAAAGAAGAGCCTGCCAGATATTTCTCATAATCGCGGGTATCAATACTATTGAATGTTCCTCCTATATCAAACCAACGTGAAAAGCTATACAGTAATGACAAATTATATCCTTTCGTTCTCACATGACCGTGGTTCTCATAATACCCGTAACTGGTTCCTCCCAGCACATCCAATCCTCTTTTTATGTAATCTTTCGTATCCCGATAGATCAGACCGGCCTCGGCATACAGTCCGTGCCTGCCAAACTGGTGATTATAACTGAAACTCAAATTGATATTGTCGCTCTTCTCCGGTTTCAGGTTTATTTTGCCGGCTTCAAGGTCTTCATCTCCAAACAGCTCGTCTGTCGTAGGAAGCCGGAAAGCCTTCTCATACGATAGCTTCACCTGCAGGTCCTTCCATAGAAAATACGTACCCGCTGCACCATATCCGAGGGAACTTGCGGTATTGGACAGGTTGATATAGTTGCCTATACCATCTGTGTTTTGTGACACCGGTCCCTTGTTGTATTGCCGGTAGTACTTGGCAAATGCAGAAACATTCCACTTTTCCGATGGCATCAGACGATAAGAAAGTCCGCTGACATTCTTACGTGTAATCTTAGGTATAGTGAAATCCGTAAATTTGGAAGAAGAGCCTACCGTAGAACGACTTGTACGTTCAAAATCACTAATCACATGGCTGAAAGTAAATGTATGCGCCTGTCCGATATGATAATTCATCTTCAGTGTTCCATTCCAGTTTTTATTTTTAGATTCACTGTTCTGATAAGATTGTTCTCCCCGGCTACCCTTTTCATAGAAATCTCCTCGCCAGTTGTAAGCCCGGGAAGCCGTATCTACATTGTTGGTGATATTATGATTATAGTTGGCAGTAAATAGCAAATCCAGATTCTTGACGAACAAGTTCTTTTTATAGTACTCCAATGAAGGAACCAATGAATGTCCCTTGCGGAATTTCTCACCGAACACGACATCTTGATAAACGCCTGTCTGTATCTCTTTATAAAAATGAGAATAATTGAAACTCAATGCCAGTCTGTCCGCCCATTTCTTTCCCACCAGACCGATTTTTCCGATCACAGCTTCATTATGGTACTGATCGTTAAAACGCTTCAGATGATAAATTTTGCTTTTATCGAGCGGCGGAAAACGTACGCTGCCGTCTTCCCGAATCTCAAACTCGCGTACATAAGTGTCCACATAGTAATCATTGTCCGAGAAATTCTGGAAAGCATTGACTTCATACATGAAACCGTTCTTGAATGTTTGTCCGAAACGTGCGTATGACTTATGAGTATTAAATGACCCGTAAGAATAGGAAGCGTCCATAAACCATTTTCCGGGCTGCTTGTTGGTAACGATATTCACAACGCCTCCGATGGCATCTGTTCCGAATCCTACCGGAACCACTCCTTTATACACCTCAATACGGTCTGCGAAATTAATAGGGACATTATTCAAATCGAATGCAGCACCGGCTCCCTCCTGTGGTATGCCGTCAATGAATATTTTCACATGTTTCCCGCTGAAACCATCAATATACAATTGCATATCCGACCCTACTCCACCTGATTCACGGAGCTTTACCCCCGGCACTTTAGTCAGTGCGCCCGCCAAGGTCTGCGTACTGTTATGCAGTTTCTTCGCATCAATGGCTACCGCATTAAAAGCAGATTTATTCACACGACCGACACCGGATGTCGTAACTACCACCTCTCCCAACTCTTTTACTGCCGGAGCAATGGTGATATTTACCTTTATTCTCTCTCCCTTGCCTAGTTTGACTTTCTTTTCTACGGTCTGGTAGCCGATAGCTGAAACAACCAGGGTATATTCACCCGCCGTAGTTTTCAAATGATAGATGCCCTTTTCATCTGTATAGCAACCGTGATTGGTTCCTTTCAGATAGACCGTTGCAAAATCCACAACTTCCTTTTCTGTAGACATCACTCTACCCGAAATCAAACTGTTACGATGATGCCCACGTTGTGAATATGCTGATACGGAAAACAAGAACACTAGAAAAACCAGAAAATACTTATTACTCATCTCCTTTTTACCTTTTTACTTTATACCTTTTCATTGCTCTAAAAGCGATGCAAAGGTAAGTAGAAAAAAAAGTGCAAAACAATCCCTATCTTTCGGTAAAAATAAGACAATATAAAAGAGATATATAGATATGCGCAATACCTATATATAAGTAAATACTACTTCAGCCAGCTCGCCAACGACCGTTCCGTCACCTCCCACAACTGCTCTTTCTGCACATGATTCGTGTATTTATCAGACAAGTTTTTCCGGTGGTTATTGACATACAGTTGTCCTGTCACGCCTGCTTCCTTTTCATCCAACAATAAACCGACTGCCGTAGAAGCCCCTTTTTTCGGTTTGCGGATAAAAGGACGGAAAAAAATATCCGTCAACGGATCGAACCACTTATGCATCGTAATGATATTAGTAGAAACAATTCCCGGATCAGCGGCATTGACGGTGATTCCTTTCTCACTAAGTTGCCTGGAGAGTTCGAAAGTAAATAGTAACAAAGCCAGTTTGGTGTTACTGTAAACAGGAATTCTCCAAAAACGCCCCGTTTTTCCTCTGTGAAAGAAATCGGGAAAATCGAGTTTACCGATTGCGTATGTACAAGAAACCATATTGACGATACGCGCTCCACGCACCATCAGCGGAACCAATTTCCGGGTAAGCAGATAAGGTCCCATATAGTTCACACTTACCGTTCGCTCAAACCCATCAGAAGTAGTATGAAAACCTGTCTCCATCGTCCCGGCGTTATTCATTAACAGAGCAATGGGGAGGTTTCTTTCCAAGATACGGTTGGCAAAAGAAACTACCGATTGCATGGAAGACAAATCAACAGCCATTACTTCCAAATACAGGTTTCCGGTTTCCTTGCTCAAACGTTCGCGAACAATCTCCGCTTTCTTCGGATTATAACATGCCATTATGATTCGATAACCGGCTTTGGCTACGGCACGTGTTATTTCTGTCCCCATTCCTCCGTCTGCACCGGTGATAATCGCCCATTTCATTTCACTCATTTTTTCTCCAATTTATCAATCTCCTTTTGCAAAGACAAAGGAATTTGTTCTTTCAAATGTTGATGACAAGCCATTTCTATCGTATACATACGACCGATGCAATAATTACTGTGTCCACAGTTGCAACGTGCCTGTTCCTCCTTTTTCATCCGGTTTACAAATCCCGGTTCGTTGAGCAAAGCTCTCGCCATCTGCACGGCATCAAAACCGGAATCGAGCACTTCATCTATTTTCTGGCGGGAAACAAGACCGCCGACATAAATCAGTGGCGCATTCGGAAGAGCTGCCCGGAATTTTAGTGCATCTTCAAGGAAATATGCTTCTTTAAAAGGTACAGAGGGTATCATCCATTTACCAAACATACGGACTCCGTATTTCAACCACCAGCAATTCATATAGTAAGACATCGAACGGATCGGCATGGCACCCCGCATCACATACATCGGTGCACGGCTCACAAAGCCTCCACTCAACACCAATCCATGAACGCCATGTTCCAATAGACGTTTGGCCACTTGTATCGATTCGTCAATCTCCATGCCTCCTTTGAAACCGTCACGCATATTCATTTTCACGAAAACAGCCATATCATTGCCTGCCGCTCTCATCACTTCTTCCATCACCAAGTCCATAAAATGCATCCGGTTTTCGAGCGAACCACCGTATTCATCCTTCCGATGATTGGTATATGGAGAAAGGAACTGACTAATCAGATATCCATGTCCTGCATGTACCTCAACAGCGTCAAATCCTGCTTCTCTCGCCAGATTGACTGCATTTCCATACGCTTGTGCCATTTCCGGCAACTCCTCCTTTTCCATTCCACGCACAAACGTAGGAGAGTAAAGATTAAAACCCGAAGATGCGGATATAGGAGTGACACCACAAATATTTCGATGGGACATATTTCCACAATGTCCGATTTGTATACCCACTGCTGCACCTTCATCGTGCACAGCTTTTGTCAATTCATGTAAACGGGGAATAATAGACGGGCGCAACCACAACTGACGGTCGAAAGAAAGTCCGCTTTGCGTCACAGCGGCATAGGCCACTGTTGTCATACCCACTCCTCCCGCAGCTACCGAACGATGGTAATCCAGCAACATCTGCGTAGGAGTATTCTCCGGACACATGCTCTCAAAAGCTGCCGAACGGATTGTTCGATTCCGCAACGTCAAAGGCCCAAAAGTGACCGGGCTAAAAAGTTTAGATTCCATAGTAGTTATATTTATTAAGTCATATTTAAGTCGTGATGAAAAGTGCCTCTAATACCTAATAAAGGAAAGGGAACACTCGTTTCCGTTCTCCCACCGCATCTCCGAATTCTTCGCGATAACGGCACCAGATGGCATTGGCACGGGGAACAAGGTTGGCAATCGTCCACCAAAGGAAAACAAGTCCGGAAAGTGAACAGGTGAGTATCGCCCATCCTGCCCATTCTACTATTTCACCAAAATAGTTGGCGGAAGTGACATAACGGTACATTCCTTTTTGAGGCAGATAATGCCGGGTATCTCCCGGTTTACGCAAGTGCCGGATGATATAATCCGAATGCCAGTTCGTCAGCATACCTGTGAAAAAAAGCAGTGTGCCTATAATAAACCACGGTGAAGTGAACCAACCGGATTGATACATCGTTTCGGGAGCAAGATAAAAGATCCATTTACCTTGCATATAGCCATTCAACAAATTAAAAAGAACACCCATCGACATGATTGCCAGCGGCATCTTACTTTTCCCCGTCAATAACAGAGGAAAAATGAAAGCACGCTGAAAGTAGTGAATCTGGAAGAACAGGAAAAAAGTGAAGATCACCGGTTCAAACCGACGCTCGGAATATATCCACATTACGGACATCACCAGGAAAACCGGAGCTTCCATCAATATCCATGCTAGTTTATTGGATATAGCTACGCCCCACGATGCCGTGCGGAAAATGCCATATCCGGCTTTCACAAAGTAAAGGGCGATAAAAACAACCAAGGCAATCAGGCTCATCACGCCCAGAAATAGATTAAAAGCATCTATATTCATGTCGATCTTTTTTTTGTAACACGCAAAAATAACAAAAATGAGATGAATGACGGTACAAAAAAGAGAAAGAATCTGAAATACATTCCTTTACGAACATAAAAACAGCATTCCCGAACGCATACCTGGAATTACCAGGCATACATCCGGGATCACTTATATATTCAATAAAAGGATTTGTTTTTATCAGCGTTTCTTGATTGGAATATAAGCCAAATCATCGAGTACATTCTTATAAGCCGGGCGGATAATTCGTTTGCCTTCGAAGGTCAATTCTTCATTACGATGTGCACACCAGCCTACGATACGCGCCATAGCAAACAGAGGAGTGAAGATTTCCTGCGGTAAGCCGATCATTTCATACACAAAGCCTGAATAGAAGTCGATATTGCTGGATACTGTCTTTCCGTTATTTTTAACACGTCCGAAAGTAGCGATAGCACGTTCTTCCAACAGTTCGAGGAAAGCAAATTCGCTTTCTCTTCCTTTTTCACGGGCAAGGTCACGAGCCAATTCTTTCAACAGAAGAGCACGGGGATCGGAGATCGTATAAACAGCATGTCCTATTCCGTAGATCAGTCCGCTCTTATTATATACTTCCTTATTCAACATTCGGGTGAAATAAGTGTCTATCTCATCCACACTTGTCCAGTCTTTGATATTTTCTTTCAGATGCTGGAACATGTCGGCAACCTGAATATTTGCACCTCCGTGAAGCGGGCCTTTCAAAGAACCGATACCTGCGGCGATGGCCGAATATGTATCCGTTCCGGTAGAAGAAGTAACGCGAACGGTGAAAGTGGAGTTGTTACCACCCCCATGTTCTGCCTGAAGAATCAGTAACAAATCGAGGGTACGAGCATCGAGTTCAGTATAATTTCTTTTCAGCATGTACAGGAAGTTCTCGGCAATAGAGAGTTTTTCCTGCGGATGGCGGATATGCAGAGAACGTCCGAAAGTAGCATGACGAAGCATATTGTACGCATAAGCAATGATAGTGGGGAATTTCGAAATCAGTTCAATACTCTGGCGCATCAGGTTATCCCGGGAAGTATCATCCGCATTCGCATCAAAACGGTACATTTCGAGCACACTGCGTGAAAGAATATTCATGATGTTGTTTCCTTCCAACTCTATGATATTCATTTTTGTCTTCTGCTCCAACGGCATATTGTCGTTAATCAAATCACGGAAAGAAAGCAGTTCTTCTTTATCCGGCAGACGTCCGGAAAGCAACAGGTAAGCCACTTCTTCAAAACCAAAACGTTTCTCTTTGATAATGGCATGCGAAATATCTTCCACATCATAACCACGATAGAATAACTTTCCCGGTATCGGTTTCAGTCCACCACCCGGAATACGTTCATAGCCTACTACATTACCGATTTTGGTTAAACCTACCAATACACCTGTGCCGTCTTCATTACGCAATCCACGTTTCACATCAAACTTTGGGAACAATTCATTATCAATCCGGGTAGCTTCCTTCATCTCCTCGGAAAGTTTGTAAATCAGGTACTCTTTTTTCATCTTTCTTCGTTTTTTATTCGTTACTTTTATTTTTCAATTCTTTCCACGATCTCACGAGTGAAAGCGGAAGTAGAGAGGGAGGTTCCATTCGGCATAAAACGAGCTAAATCGTGTGTAGCACGAGCGTCCAGGAAGCTTTGTTCCAAGGCTTTCTCTATCAGAGCAGCCGCTTCTTTCCAATCAAAATATTCGAGCATCATCACTGCCGAAAGTATAATAGAACAAGGGTTCACCACATCTTTTCCCGCAATATTGGGAGCTGTTCCATGAGTCGCTTCAAAGATGGCATGTCCTGTTTGATAGTTGATGTTTGCTCCCGGAGCAATACCGATACCGCCTACCATAGCTGCGAGTTGATCGGAAACATAGTCTCCATTCAGGTTCAAGGTAGCTATTACGGAATATTCTTCGGGAATCAGGAGTGTATTTTGCAAGAAAGCATCGGCAATGCAATCTTTTATCACCAGTCTGCCGTCTGCCAAAGCATCGGCAAATTCACGTTGTGCCAGTTCGTAGCCCCATTTCTTAAAACCACCTTCTGTGAACTTCATGATATTTCCTTTATGCACCAGGGTTACAGAAGGTAAATGATGATCGAGTGCATACTGGCAGGCAGCACGTACCAGACGTTCGGTACCCTCACGTGATACAGGTTTCACACCGAAAGAAGAGGTTTCCGGGAAACGGACTTTTGTTACTCCCATTTCGTCTTTCAGGAATTTATAGAACTTTTCAGCTTCCGGAGTACCGGCTTCCCACTCGATACCTGCGTAAATATCTTCCGTATTTTCACGGAACACGCACATGTTCACTTTTTCAGGTGATTTGACAGGCGACTGTACTCCCTGATACCAACGGACCGGACGAAGGCAGACATATAAATCAAGTGTCTGACGCAGCGCTACATTCAACGACCGGATTCCACCTCCGACAGGAGTTGTCAACGGACCTTTGATTCCTATCAGGTATTCCTGAAAGGTTTTCATTGTTTCATCCGGCAACCAGGAACCTGTTGCATGGAAGGCACGTTCTCCCGCCAACACTTCTTTCCATTCGATCCGACGTTTGCCGCCATAGGCTTTCCGGATAGCTGCATCCACTACGGCTTGCATGGCAGGAGTCACTTCCGCTCCTACTCCATCACCGGTAATATAAGGTACGGTAGGCACATCAGGCACCAGCAACGTACCATCTGTTTGCATGGTTATCTTGCTCATTTTTTATCTTGCATTTAAAGCAGAACCGGCACGGAACCAGGCTATCTGCTGTTCATTATATGTATGTTGTACTTCAAAACTTTCTTTCGTTCCGTCTTCGTGATGAAGAACAATCGTCAAATTACGACCCGGTGCGAAATGGACTAAACCTACGACTGACAGAAGATCGTGTTCCTGGATCTTGTCATAATCCGCCTTGTCTACAAAAGTAAGAGCAAGCATTCCCTGTTTTTTCAGATTCGTTTCGTGGATACGGGCAAAACTCTTAGCCAGAATGACACGCACATTGAGAAAGCGCGGTTCCATGGCTGCGTGTTCACGGCTGGAACCTTCTCCATAATTCTCTTCGGCAACAACTATAGACGGAATACCTTCAGACTTATACATTTTTGCCGTACCGGAAACTGTTCCATAAGTATTTGTTGAACGATTCCAAACGCTGTTCGTTTCACCGTTGAAAGCATTGACAGCTCCCATCAGCATATTGTCGGAAATATTCTCCAAATGTCCCCGGAAGCGGAGCCACGGACCTGCCATAGAGATATGGTCGGTAGTACATTTGCCTTGTGCTTTAATCAGTAAAGGCATATTCAGTAAATCCTGTCCGTCCCACGCCGGGAAAGGCGTCAGGAGCTGGAGACGTTGAGAATCAGGCTTCACCTTGATTTCCGTTTTTGCTCCGTGTGGGGCAATATATCCCTCATTTCCGGATGTAAAACCTTTCAAAGGAAGTTCATCTCCTACAGGTTCGGATAGTTTCACCTTTTCTCCGTCATGATTTACCAGTCTGTCTTTCAACGGATTGAAGCAGAGGTCACCAGCAATCGTTAATGCCATCGTCAGTTCCGGAGAAGCTACAAATGCATAGGTATTCGGATTACCGTCAGCACGTTTGGCAAAGTTACGGTTGAAAGAAGTAACGATTGAATTTTTCCGTGTCGGATCGTCCGTCTCGCGTTTCCATTGGCCGATACAAGGGCCGCAAGCATTTGCCATAATCGTGGCGCCCAACTGTTCAAAAGCTTCAATCATACCATCTCTTTCGGCAGTAGCCCGGATTTGTTCCGAACCCGGATTGACAATCAACGGAGCAGCGACACTCAAGTTCTTTTCAGTGACCTGTTTTGCGAGAGAAGCTGCACGGCTCAAATCCTGATAAGAAGAATTGGTACATGAACCAATCAAGCCCACCTCCATTTTGCGAGGGTAGCCGTTCAATAACACTTTTTCTGCAAATTCGGAAATTGGAGTAGCGGCATCCGGTGTAAACGGTCCGTTTATATAAGGTTCGAGTTCCGACAAGTCTATTTCAATCACACGGTCGTAATATTTGGATGGTTCGTCGGTCACTACATCATCCGCACGAAGATCGGCATCGACAGCTTCAGCCCAATCGACTACACAATCTCTGCCGGTAGCTCTCAAATAGGCAGCCATGCGCCCGTCAAACGGGAACAGAGAGGTAGTAGCTCCTACTTCGGCACCCATATTACAAATGGTAGCTTTCCCGGTAGCAGAAAGGGACTCGGTTCCGGGACCAAAATATTCGATAATAGCATTCGTTCCTCCTTTTACGGTAAGAATGCCGGCCAGTTTCAGGATTACATCTTTCGGAGATGTCCAGCCACTTAGTTTTCCGGTCAGGCGAACACCGATAATCTTCGGCATTTTCAGTTCCCATTCCATTCCTGTCATCACATCCACTGCATCCGCGCCACCGACACCGATAGCTACCATGCCCAGTCCGCCTGCATTAGGAGTGTGGGAATCCGTTCCTACCATCATACCGCCGGGGAAAGCATAATTTTCGAGTACTACCTGGTGGATAATACCTGCTCCCGGTTTCCAGAAACCGATGCCGTAACGGGAAGATACATCTCGAAGGAAATCGTATACTTCTTCATTGGTCAATCTTGCCGTAGCAATATCCTCCTTTGCACCTTTGTACGCCTGTATCAAGTGATCGCAATGTACTGTCGAGGGCACAGCCACCTGATCCTTACCTGCATTCATAAATTGAAGCAATGCCATCTGCGCAGTCGCATCCTGCATAGCTACACGGTCGGGACGGAAGTTCACATAATCTTCTCCCCGTTTGTAATCTTTTAAATCGGCTACATCATACAGATGAGCATACAAAATTTTCTCGGCCAACGTTAAGGGGCGTTTCAATATAGCCCGTACGTGTTCTACCTTTCCTTTATAAGCAGCGTAGAAAGCTTCTAACATAGTCACATCATATACCATATTGTTTTATCTTTTATGAGTCTATCTATAAAAATAACGAACGGCGTTCGAGTAATGTTTAACAAAATGAAATATTTTTTCTACCCGGAACGAAGATTTGTTACCTTTGCGCCTATTATGAGTAATAATCCGAAAAGTCCAATCATCGACCTTCAGCAACAGCAACTCCTCCTGCGGATGGAGTATGAATACGAGAAGGAAGAATTTAAACGGCAGACCGAAACAATGGGCGTTGCCCGTAAAGTGAAACGCGGTCTCTGCTGGTATCCCGTCTCTCTTGGCCGAAGTTACTACAATTCTCTGAATCAGCTTGTAATAGATATTACACGCACCGAAAATAAAGAAATAGAGCATTCCTTCGAGTTCGGCCGTCCCGTCTGCTTTTTCCACCAATCATTCGAAGGAAAAGTGAAGTACATGAATTTCATCGCTACTGTGAGCTTTGCGGATGAGGAGCGAATGGTAGTTGTACTTCCCGGAGCGGGAGCTTTAGCGGAACTGCAAACTGACGGCATACTGGGGGTGCAACTTTATTTTGACGAAACATCCTACCGGGCCATGTTCGAGGCACTGGAAGACACCATACGCGCTAAAGATAATCGTCTGGCAGAACTGCGTGATATTTTGCTTGGTACACAAAAACCGGGATTCCGGGAGTTGTATCCTGTCCGCTTCCCCTGGTTGAACAGCACACAGGAAACAGCTGTCAACAAGGTACTCTGTACGCGTGATGTATCCATCGTTCACGGTCCTCCGGGAACCGGAAAAACAACGACTCTTGTCGAAGCTATTTATGAAACATTGCACCGAGAACCACAAGTGCTTGTCTGTGCACAAAGCAACACTGCTGTCGATTGGATTTGTGAGAAACTGGTAGACCGGGGAGTACCCGTACTCCGCATCGGAAATCCTACCCGGGTCAACGACAAAATGCTGTCATCCACCTACGAACGCCGGTTTGAAAGCCATCCCGCCTATCCGGAACTTTGGGGAATTCGCAAATCAATCCGTGAAATGGGTAGCCGGATGCGACGGGGTAGTTATTCTGAACGGGAAGGTATGCGTAATCGCATAAGCCATCTCCGCGATCGTGCTACGGAGTTAGAAATACAAATCAATGCCGATCTTTTTGATAGTGCCCGTGTGATTGCCTCTACGCTGGTCAGCAGCAATCATCGCCTGCTCAACGGGCGTCGTTTTCCTACTTTGTTCATTGACGAAGCTGCTCAAGCACTCGAAGCTGCCTGCTGGATTGCCATCCGTAAAGCAGACCGTATCATCCTTGCAGGAGACCATTGCCAGCTTCCGCCGACTATCAAATGTATAGAAGCCGCTCGTGGAGGACTGGATCATACGTTAATGGAAAAAGTGGTTCAGCTAAAGCCTTCTGCTGTCTCTTTACTAAAAGTACAGTACAGAATGCACGAGGCCATCATGCAGTTTCCTTCCGACTGGTTCTACCACGGAGAACTGGAAGCCGCCCCGGAAGTACGCCACCGAGGTATTCTTGACTTTGACACTCCTATGAACTGGATTGATACTTCAGAAATGGACTTTCACGAAGATTTTGTAGGTGAGAGCTTCGGACGCATCAACAAGCAGGAAGCCAATCTATTACTACAGGAACTGGAAGCCTATATCGAACGTATCGGTAAAGAACGGATACTGGATGAAAGAATTGATTTCGGTCTGATTTCACCCTACAAAGCGCAAGTGCAATATTTGAGGGGAAAGATCAAAGGGAGTAGCTTTTTACGTCCCTTCCGCAGCCTCATCACCGTAAACACGGTAGACGGTTTTCAGGGACAGGAGCGAGATGTTATTTTCATCAGTCTTGTACGTGCCAACGAGGATGGACAGATTGGCTTCCTGAATGATTTACGAAGAATGAATGTAGCGATTACAAGGGCACGAATGAAGCTTGTTATATTAGGAGATGCCTCCACCCTTACCAAACATCCTTTCTATAAAAGACTGATGTTATTCATTAAAAAGGAGGATTAAATACTTAATCCTCCTTTTAACAAAGTGCACTTTCTCACGAAACCGCACTTCGTTTTAACACAAACAAAACAAACAATATTTTATTTCACATCAGTACTATTCTTTATTTAAGAAGTCAATAAATGACTTTTATTTTCAATATACAAATACAGATCTTAAAAAGAAATATCAATTTCCACAAAGGTAAAACACACTAAATCACCACTTCTGAAAAATCAAAAGCAGCGTCATTCGTTTA
>DXOJ01000156.1:0-1483 GCA_019412865.1 Bacteroides sp.
ATTTCTATGTCTGATTTCATACAGAATATGATTAGTTTTATTTTTGAAGGAACAAAAGTATAACAAAAAAGCGAAATAGAGAAATTTAAAGTTCGGCGGATATTATATCTCTATTTTTCATAACACAACAAACTCTTTTTACGCTATAACTATTGTAAATGACATAACCTAAAACAACAACTTAATTATGGAATGGATTATTAATCAACTAAGGGTACATCCTGAACTTGCTATTTTCCTGACGCTCTTTGCCGGGTTCTGGCTTGGCAGACATCTGATAGATAATGCAGTGAAATACTCGAAGGAGGAAGCCGAATTGTCTATTTCCTGCCGACAGACAGGGGAGACAGTAACCATCAGCGTTACCGACCGGGGAATCGGGATTCCACTTGATAAACAAAAGCACATATTTGATAAATTCTACCGGGTCCCGACGGGCAATCTTCATAATATAAAAGGTTACGGACTAGGGCTGTTCTATGTAAAGAGCATGGTCGAAAAACATGGAGGAACTATCACCGTAAAAAGTGAACCGGACAAAGGAAGCACTTTTACCATTACTTTATAAACCCATAAAATCATGAGTAAAAACAAAATTACCGTATTACTGGTAGAAGACGAACAGACACTCGCCATGATTATCAAAGATACACTTGAAGAAAATGATTTTATCATTCATACGGCGAATGACGGTGAGGAAGGACTAAGCCTTTTCTTCGAACTTCATCCGGATGTACTTGTAGCCGATGTGATGATGCCGAAAATGGATGGCTTTGAAATGGTACGTCGCATCCGCCAGACGGATAAACAGACTCCTGTCTTATTCCTGACTGCCCGTTCGGCCATCAATGATGTGGTGGAGGGGTTTGAACTCGGAGCGAACGATTACCTGAAAAAACCTTTCGGTATACAAGAGTTGATTATCCGAATCAAAGCACTGATGGGAAAGGCTTTTCTCTTCACTGAGAATAAGGTTGCCAATCATTTTGAGATAGGAAGTTATCTGTTTGATCCTGTTGCACAAACTTTATTACACGCAGGAACGAGACAGGAACTCTCTCATCGTGAATCGGAAATCTTGAAACGGCTTTGCGAGAACCGGAATCAGGTGGTCAACACGCAGGATGTCTTGCTCGAACTTTGAGGAGATGACAGTTTTTTCAATTCCCGAAGCTTGCACGTGTTCATTACCAAATTGCGGCATAAACTCTCGCAAGATGAACAGATACGTATTGTCAATGTACGGGGAATCGGCTATAAACTGATTGTCAACTAAACTCTTTAACACCGCAAAATGCTATGAATAAAAGACAGTTCACAGGATTTATGTTTTTACTTTGTACCTGTACCGTATTTGCGCAACAGTTTTTTTTCTAAGAAAACATAACGGAAGCGGATAGTCAGGTGGAAATTATCTATCTTTGTGGTAAATCAACCTTTACGAAGATGAGAAAACTGATTCTATTTCTTTCGCTGATATTAT
>DXOJ01000156.1:1493-5196 GCA_019412865.1 Bacteroides sp.
CGGTTTTGCATCCGCACAGTCGGAAGTTCCTTCCGATAGTATTCGTCGTGCTCCATCTACCAATATCAAAGAGTTTGGTGGTTTTCTGCTGGATATGGGGTTAATGAACGTAGCAACTCCCGAACTTCCCAAGTTTAATTTAGATATGCCTAATATGACGAAAGATTATAATCAGCTCTTTCGTTTAAACACGGATATTACCTATTCTCAAGGATTCACCGACTCTTTTTCTTCGTCTTCTTACTCTGGGTTTTCTGGTTTTGGATACGGATATGGTTGGGGATTGTCTTCTTCTCCACAGTTTATGCAGATGGGATCTTTCAAGCTGAAAAACGGAATGAGAATCAATACTTACGGAGATTACAACAAGGATGGCTGGCGGGTGCCTAACCGTAGCGCTATGCCTTGGGAAAGGAATAATTTCCGGGGAGCGTTCGAACTGAAATCTGCCAATGGTAATTTCGGAATACGAATTGAGGTGCAGCAAGGAAGAAATGTTCCTTATTAAATAATAATTAGGCACGGATTACACGTATGTCACGGTCTTTAGGGTTATCATTGCTGAAAAATAACCGCGTTAATCCGTGTAATCCGTGCCTAAAAAATAGCAATTAATTAGTGGCAGGTACTTATTAAAATCAGGAAAATCAGAAGGCTTTGTCTGCCGCACTGATTGCATTGGCTATACGGTCACACCACGAATCAAATTCCGGGTCGGGTGTTTGAGTTTCCGGATGAGAAAGCATATAATGTACAGCTTGCCGCAATCCGTCCGCCATGGAAATATGGCATATAAAATCCGGGACGAGCCGCTTTATCTTCGAATTATCGAAAACAACCGTAGCTGCTTTATCTCCTAAGAGTTCCCCCCTGAAATCATAATGATCGCTATGTTTGGCAAGGAAATCGGATGCTACGTGCAATGCGTTCAGAGGTTTGCCTAACGCATCGGCGATTGTCTGGTAAATCTGATTCCAAGTCATACTTTCATCGGTAGTGATATGAAAAGCGTTCCCAATGGCATGTGGATTCGCCATCAGTCCGACATAGCCTTTGGCAAAATCTTTGGAGTGAGTCAGTGTCCACAAAGAGGAGCCATCGCCGGGAATAATGACAGGTTTGCCGTCAAGAATCCGTTTGAGAATCTGCCAGTTTCCCTTATCTCCATGTACGGCTACGGGAGGTTTGGTTCCGTTATAGGTATGGCTGGGACGAACGATGGTCACCGGAAAACCACTTGTCCGGTAGGCTGACATCAATACCTCTTCCGCTTCTATCTTGTTTCTGGAATACTGCCAGTAGGGATTGACCAGAGGAGTGCTTTCGGTAATGCGATAATCGGTTAATGGCTTTTGATAGGCAGAGGCACTGCTGATAAAGATGTATTGCCGCGTTTTATTCTGAAACAGGCGGATATCACGCTTTACGTCTTCTGCCGTATAACCGATGAATTGCGCAACCACATCGTAATGTTCAAGTGCGATGGCTTTTGCCACAGCTTCTTCATCATTAATATCCGCAATGATACTGTGAATTCCTTCCGGCATTTTTTTTGAGCCGCGGTTAAGGAGAGTAATCTCCCACCCTCTCTGTTGCGCCAATGCAACTACATCTGTACTGATAGTACCCGTTCCTCCAATGAATAATGCTTTCATAAAACCTGTTTTTTTATATTCTCCGGAGCAAATATATCAATTCCATGACTTACTTCCAGCAATCATTGCCATTTATTTTTCCGCCCGCAAGTTTATGTAGTATACAGATTACTGATTCTTGTACCCTTATTACTGATTTGAGGTATGAAATAAAAAAGATACCTCCAAATGTTTTATCTTTGTATCAGATTAATAACAAAGCATATGGATGAAATAACAAAAATTGAAACCGTCGATCAGTATGACCAGTTGTTTGGACTGGAGACATTGCACCCTTTAGTTAATGTAATCGACTTCTCAAAAGCTACCAAGTCGGTTGAGTATATCCGTATGAACATCGGATTCTATTGTCTGTTCCTGAAAGATGCCAAATGCGGGGATCTCACATACGGACGTAAGAATTACGATTATCAGGAAGGAACGGTTGTCTGTATGGCACCGGGACAAGTGAGCGGAATAGACAACCGTAACCGAACGGCTCCCCGTACCAAGTCGATTGGGGTTTTATTCCACCCCGATTTAATCCGTGGAACTTCATTAGGACAGAATATCAAAAACTATACTTTTTTCTCTTACGAGGTAAATGAGGCATTGCATCTTTCAGATCAGGAAAGAGAAATCGTAACCGATTGCATACATAAAATCCGGCTCGAACTGGAGCATACTATCGACAAGCATAGCAAGCAACTTATCGTACGGAATATCGAACTGCTACTGGATTACTGTATGCGTTTCTACGAACGGCAGTTCATTACACGCAATCAGGCGAATAAAGATATAATCGTTAAATTCGAGCAATTACTGGACGAATATTTCCAAAATCAGGTGGCAATGACCGAAGGACTGCCATCCGTGAAATACTTTGCAGACAAGGCATGCCTCTCTCCTAATTATTTCGGGGACCTGATAAAGAAGGAAACCGGAAAAACTGCACAGGAATATATCCAGTGCCGGATTATCGAACTGGCCAAAGAAAGAATACTGGAAGGTGTTCAAACTGTCAGCCAGGTAGCTTATGAACTGGGATTTCAATATCCACAGCACTTCAGCCGGTTATTTAAAAAGCATGTCGGCTGCACCCCGAACGAATATAAACAAAAAAACTAGACGTATTTTAGATACAGGAGTCTCAACATCATGGGAGATAAAGTACTCAAAATAGGAACCGTGCATCAATGCAATTGTTGCCTGGGGAGTAAGACACTACACCCGCTGGTAAGTGTCATTGATCTCTCAAAGGCTGACTTGTCAGCTCATACGGGCATCAAGTTCGACTTTTATACGATTCTATTGAGTGAGTGTAAATGTGAAGCGTATATGTATGGTCACCAGTATTATGATTTTTCGGATGGTACTTTGCTCTGCCTTAGTCCCGGAGAGTCTATCAATATGAAGGAAAACAGTAAGAATTTTCCCTCCAAAGGATGGATATTGGCTTTTCATCCCGATCTGATTTGTGGCACTCCGCTCGGACTTAATATACATAACTATACTTTCTTCTCTTATCTGCCTGAAGAAGCATTACATATATCTTTGCGCGAGAAACAAATCATTCTGGAGTTTATGGATAAAATAAACCAGGAACTCGAACGTTGCATTGACCGACATAGCAAGAAGATAGTTTCCAAGTATATAGAACTATTGCTGGATTACTGCGTCCGTTTCTACGAACGCCAATTCATTACACGTAATGAAGCGAATAAAACGATTATCAAACAATTCGATAAAATCATAAATAACCATTTCGAAACGAAACAGGTACCGACTGTCGATATACTTTCACATAAGTATTGCGCGAACCGGCTTCATTTGTCTCCTGAATATTTCAACGACTTACTGAAGTATGAAACGGGGAAATCATTTAAAGAGTATATCGAGTTCAAACGCTTCGAGATTGCCAAAGATTGGTTGGTGAATACTGATAAAACAATCAATCAGATAACGCAAGAGCTGGGTTTTCAGAATCCACAGTATTTCAGCCGGTTATTTAAGAAAATCACAGGTTGTTCTCCGAATGATTTCAGGATACCTAATTGAAAGTATATGTC
>DXOJ01000157.1 GCA_019412865.1 Bacteroides sp.
TTTCTTTATTCACAAAACTTTCGGCAAATATTTCTCAAAAACTATTCATAAACAAGTCATTAAATGCGGAAAGTTAGTACCTTTGAAACACTTACATGTCTATAATAATATAATAAGGTATGAAACAGAACATAAAAGAACGAGTACATGCTTTGCGCATGACATTCCATCCCAATTACATCAAAGCATTCATTATCCCCAGCACCGACCCTCATCTTAGTGAGTATGTGGCTCCCCACTGGATGTCACGCGAATGGATTTCCGGTTTTACGGGTTCTGCAGGAACAGCGGTCATCCTGATGGACAAAGCGGGATTATGGACCGACTCACGTTACTTCCTTCAGGCAGCGAAAGAACTGGAAGGGAGCGGCATCACACTCTACAAAGAGATGCTGCCGGAAACTCCAAGCATAACAGAGTTTCTCTGCCAGCACTTAAAACCCGGAGAATCTGTAAGCATTGACGGGAAAATGTTCTCCGTGCAACAGGTAGAACAAATGAAAGAAGAACTAGCGGCACATCAGTTACAGGTAGATATATTTGGAGATCCATTAAAAAATATCTGGAAAGACCGTCCCTCCATACCTGACTCTCCAGCCTTTATTTATGATATCAAATATGCAGGAAAAAGCTGCGAAGAAAAAATATCCGCCATCCGTGCGGAGTTGAAGAAGAAAGGCGTCTATGCTTTATTCATATCTGCACTGGACGAAATAGCATGGACTCTCAATCTACGAGGAAACGATGTACATTGCAATCCAGTTATAGTGAGCTACCTGTTAATTACACAGGACGAGGTGACTTACTTCATTTCACCGGAAAAAGTGACACCGGAGGTCAAAACTTACCTGAAGAAACAACAAATAGGAATACAGAAATATGATGAGGTAGAGACATTCCTGAATTCTTTCCCCGGAGAAAATATTCTTATTGATCCACGGAAAACGAATTATGCGATTTACTCGGCCATTAATCCGAAATGTTCCATTATTCGTGGCGAGTCTCCCGTCACATTATTGAAAGCCATTCGTAATGAACAGGAAATAGCCGGCATCCATGCTGCCATGCAACGGGATGGAGTGGCACTTGTCAGATTCCTCAAGTGGCTGGAAGAATCTGTATCCACCGGAGAAGAAACTGAATTAAGTATAGATAAAAAGCTGCATGAATTCAGAGCAGCACAGCCCCTCTACATGGGAGAAAGTTTCGACACCATTGCAGGATATAAAGAGCACGGAGCAATCGTGCATTATTCGGCAACGCCGGAAAGCGATGTAACTCTTCAGCCTAAAGGATTCCTACTCTTAGATTCAGGGGCACAATACTTGGACGGAACCACTGACATCACTCGTACCATCGCATTAGGCGAACTGACGGAAGAGGAAAAGACGGATTATACCTTAATATTAAAGGGACACATAGCATTGGCTATGGCTAAATTCCCAGCCGGAACCCGTGGTGCGCAACTCGATGTACTGGCGCGTATCCCTATCTGGAATCACAGAATGAACTTTCTCCATGGCACAGGGCACGGCGTCGGGCATTTCTTGAGTGTACACGAAGGCCCACAAAGTATTCGTATGAATGAAAACCCTGTAATTCTCCAGCCCGGTATGGTTACATCCAACGAACCTGGTGTTTATAAGGCAGGCAGTCACGGGATACGTACGGAGAATCTGACGTTAGTCTGCAAAGATGGAGAGGGAATGTTTGGAGAATATCTTAAATTTGAGACTATCACTTTATGTCCTATCTGCAAAAAGGGGATCATCAAGGAGATGTTGACAAAGGAGGAAATCGAATGGCTGAATAATTACCATCAGACTGTCTACGAAAAGCTATCTCCAGATCTTAACGAGGAAGAAAAAGTCTGGCTACAGGAAGCTACCACTTCTATTTAAGAAATAAGATGTCTGACACCCGGGTGTCAGCATGTCCAACACCCGGATGTCAAGCATACCAAGACCCGGGTGTCAAGCATACCAAGACCCGGGTGTCAGGATGACCGACACCCGGATGTCGGACAACATAATATAGTACCAAATAAAAAACATTATTAAATCAAACAAATCTCATGGCTTTAATAAAATCAGTACGCGGATTCACTCCCGAAATCGGAGAAAACTGTTTTCTCGCAGATAACGCAACTATTATAGGAGATGTAAAAATAGGAAATGATTGTAGCATCTGGTTTAGTACCGTATTAAGAGGGGATGTCAACTCTATACGAATCGGCAATGGCGTTAACATCCAAGACGGAAGTGTTTTGCATACATTATACCAGAAATCGACTATTGAAATAGGCGACCATGTATCTGTAGGACACAATGTCACGATCCATGGGGCAACTATCAAAGACTATGCTCTAGTTGGAATGGGATCAACCATCCTGGACCATGCCGTAGTAGGAGAAGGCGCAATTGTTGCTGCCGGTTCATTGGTATTAAGCAATACCATTATTGCACCCGGAAGCATCTGGGGAGGAGTACCTGCCAAGTTTATCAAAAACGTAGACCCTGAGCAAGCCAAAGAACTTAATCAGAAGATCGCTCACAATTATCTGATGTATTCTCAATGGTATAAGTAGAAGATAAACATCAGATAACTAAACAGATATAAAATGAGAGATACATTTCAAAACAAGTATCTCTCATTTTTTATCCACCTAATAAC